>JAFVOV010000025.1 GCA_017505675.1 Clostridia bacterium | reverse complement strand
GTGGGGCGGGTGTATCCGTGTCTGATTTTACTTTTGGTATGGAGCAACTTTCTTTTGATACCGACGCTGAAAAAGAAAATAAAAAAGATAGGCTAGACACCGCTGTTGACAGCATAAGGGCAAAGTACGGTAACGCATCCGTTCAACGGGCAAGGATTTTACAAGATAAAAAACTTGCAGGTATGGATATTAAAGGCGAAAAAGGTTCGCTCCGTGGGGATTTTTTTCAAGATAAATAAATTTATCTTGTAGTTTATTTTGAATTAATGTTATAGTGCTATTATTAAAATGAAATAAAATGGCAAATTTTGTTTTTCAAATTGTACTGTAGGAGAAAGGGTTTATGTCAGGTAACGACAGAATTATTGACGGCGAAGGTTTAAAGCGTTTATTTTATTCGGGCGCAATGAATTTAAAGGCTAATGCTAAAGAAGTAAACGACCTTAACGTTTTTCCTATACCGGACGGCGATACCGGTGAGAATATGTATCTCACCATAAAAGGCGGTGTGGATGAGATTGAAGGACTAGAAAACGGCACGGTAAGCGCTGTTTCTGAAAGTTTTGCGCGCGGAATGCTCTTTAACGCAAGGGGTAATTCAGGCGTTATTTTATCGCAGTTGTTCTTTGGTCTTTCTGAAGGGCTTAAAGACCGTGACACGGTTACCCTTAAAGACTTTGCGCATGCGTTAAAGCAAGGTGTAAAAAGAGCGTACGGCGCAGTTGCAGAACCCGTTGAAGGCACTATTTTGACGGTGGCAAGGGAATCTGCTGAAAGCGTTAATTCCGCGCTTAATGAAGATACTACTGCGGGTGAATTTTTTAAGGAAATGTTAAACGAAATGAAAAAGTCGTTAGAACATACGCCTGAACTTTTAGACGCGCTTAAAGAAGCCGGCGTTATAGATAGCGGTGGCGCAGGACTCGTGTACATAATAGAAGGTTTTTATAAGGCAATTATAGGGGACGACGCGTTTGGCGAAATAGCAATAACTAGCGACGGCGCTAAAAAGGCGATAGACTTAACGAAGTTTAATGAAAACAGCGTTATGGAATACGGCTATTGTACGGAGTTTTTACTTCAACTTCAACACTCTAAAACGGATATATCCGCCTTTTCTGTGAAAGCGCTTATAGAATTTTTGGGAACGGTTGGGGATTCTATCGTTGCGTTTTTAACGGGTACGGTGGTAAAAGTTCACGTTCACACTTTAGAGCCGTGGAAGGTGTTAAAACATTGCCAACAATTCGGTGAGTTTTTAACTATAAAAATTGAAAATATGACCTTGCAACATAATGAAACGGAACGCGGTAGCACCGTTTCTGAAATGAACAAAAAGGTTAAAAAGGCAAGAAGAAAATACGCCGTTGTTACCGTTGCAACGGGGCAAGGTTTAATAAACACATTTAAAGAAATCGGCGCTGACTACGTTATATCGGGCGGTCAAACGAACAACCCGTCGTCAGAAGATTTTATTACTGCGTTTGATAGCGTTAATGCTGATTATATTTTCGTTTTACCAAACAACTCAAATATAGTTTTAACTGCAAAACAGGCTGCCGCAATGTATAAAGATTCAGATATTAGGGTTGTTGAGAGTAAGAGTATCGGCGAAGGCTATTCTGCGCTTTCTATGCTTGACTATGAGTCTGATAACCCTGATGAAATTTTTAATAATTTAAGCGAAGATATGAAATCTTCGGTAACCGGTATGCTTACCAAAGCGGTAAGAACCACAACGGTAAACGGCGTTAGCGTTAATAAAGACGACTATATAGGGTTTACAAACAAAACTATGTTAGTTTCTACGCCTGAAAAAATGGAGTCGGTTTACTCGCTTACTGAAAAACTTATTGATGATGAAAAGGCGTTTTTAATAGTTGCGTATGGTAAAGGCGCAACCAAAAACGAACGCGCGGCGTATTCGGCGTTCGTCCGTAAAGAGTTTAGCCAAATTGAACTTTATGAAATTGACGGTGAGCAAGACGTTTACGACTTTATTTTAATAGTGGAGTAATTTAATTATGGCAAAAAAGAAAGAATTTAAAGTGCCAAGCCGTAAGCAACCGATTTACAGTTGTTTTAAGGTTATAATGCGCTTAATTTATAAGCGCCCAGAGATTATCAATTTAGCAGGTGAATTACCTGATAAAGCGATAGTCGTTTCCAACCACTCTGCAAAAAGCGGTCCGCCTTGTTTGGATTTATATTATCCAAAGTTTACGGCAAAATGGGGCGCGTACCAAATGCTAGGGAACTGGAAAAGTAGATATAGGTATCTTCGTGACGTTTTATACATACAAAAATTACACGCTAAACCTTTCGGCTCAACTATAAAAGCGGCTATTATGGCTTGTTTTTCGCCTATGGTTTATAAGTGTATGAAGATGATGCCGAGTTACCCTGACGGCAGACTTATGCAGACCATTAAAAATAGCGGTAAGATTTTGGATGCTAATATGTCGGTTATGGTTTTCCCTGAAAACTCTAACGACGGGTATTTTGACGAATTAGTAGGGTGTTTTCCCGGCTTTGTAATGCTTGCGGAAAATTATTACCGCACGCGTGGGGAAGACGTTCCTGTTTATCCCGTACACTATCACGTTAAAAAGCGCTTGTTGGTAATCGGTAAGCCACTTTACGTTCAAGATTTTGTTAAAGAAGGGCTTGACAGGTATCAAATAGCAGACCGCTTTAAGGAAGAAATCAATAATCTTTATTATAATTACGTTAAAGATTACGATAGAAAATCAGTAAAGAAAAATAAGAAAAAATAATTCGTTTGTTAAGAGCGTGGCTTTTGCCGCGCTCTTACTTGTTTTTATTAACAAAATCTTTACAAAAAATATGATACTAAAAATTAAATCATTGTTGACACGGTTATATTGCTTATGGTATAATATATTAAATTATCAACATATATTTACTAAAGGTGAAAAATGCAAGAGCGATTTAAGGCGTTTACGGTATTGATAGCCAAAATCAATAGAAATATTCGCCGAATCAAAACTGAAGAAATGGTAGAGTTTGGGCTTAAAAGTCCACACGTTTCTTGTCTTTATTATCTCTATACCGAAGGCCCTTTAACGCCAAAGGAATTGTGTGTTTTTTGTGATGAAGATAAAGGCGCGCTTTCACGCTCGGTTGAGTTTTTGGAAAATAAAGGCTTTATCGCAAGTGATAATTCATCCGTTAAGCGTTATAAAACACCTATTAGGTTAACTGAAACGGGGTTAGAATTAGGTAAGATTATCCACGATAAAATTGATAGTGTTTTATCCGTTTCAAGCGAAGGCCTTACCGAAGAAGAGCGTAACGTTATGTATAAATGCCTTGCGCAAATAAGTGATAATTTACAAATGATAAGTAGCCTTAAATCAAAAAATTAAGTTTAAGGTTTTATGGAGAGTTTTATGAGAGTGCTAATATCAACTGATACGTCTAGCGTACTTAAAAAAGGTTTGCTTGAAAAACATGGCATAAGTGTTTTTCCGCTAAACGTTATAATTAACGGCGAAGAATTTTTAGACGGCGTAACTATAAATCATGCCGAACTTTGTTCTGCAATGCGTTCGGGGAAAGATATAAAAACGTCAACGCCACCGCTCGGTCAAATATACGAATATTTTGAAAAATTGCTTAAAGAAGGTTACGATAAGATTATTCACTTTACAATTTCAAGTAAATTATCTTCAATGTATGAACTTTTCAAAAACGTTGCGGAAACGGAGTTTAAGGATAAACTTTACGTTGTGGATTCTTATTCGGTTTCAGCGGCAATGCTTTCGCACGTGTTGTATGCTAAATTAGAAGTTGAAAAAGGCACGCCTATTGAAGATATTTTGGAAAACCTTAAAGGCAGGAAAGATAAGGCTTGCATAACTTTTATTCCTGAAAATTTAACCGCCCTTAAAAACGGTGGTAGAATTTCACCTGCGGTTGCGTTAATCGGCAACGCTTTAGGGATTAAACCCGTGATTAAACTTATTGACGGTCAACTTGAAAAAAGCGGCACTACTAGGCACGTTAAAAAGACCGTTTTAGAAGAACTTGATAATTTTGCAAAAGAATACCCCGAACAAGATTTTGATTATACAGTTATTAATTTTGACGCTAAAGAGGACGTTCTAGATTACGTATGGTCGCACGCTAAAAAAGCGTATCCAAATCAAAAGATATTAGAAGGCGTTCTTCCGATAAACGTGTGCGCGCATTGCGGGCCGGGAACTGTTGGAATAATCGCAGCGCCAAAAATTAACGGAAAATCACTTGCTGAAGTTTTGGGCGAATAGGTGAATATATGGCTTTAAGCATTGTAGAAGTTTTAACTCGTAAACAACTTAAAAGTTGGGTTGATTTTCCTAACAAAATGTACAAAAAGAATCCATCTTTCGTTCCCTTTATGTTTAACGACGAGATGGATACTTTTAATAAAGTAAAAAATCCCGCTTACGAGTTTTGTGAAACGCGCTTATTTTTAGCGTATAAAGATAATAAAATCGTAGGTAGAATAGGCGGTCTTATCAACCACGCCGCTAATAAAAAGTGGAACACTAATTACATAAGGTTTACGCGTTTTGACTTTATTGACGATTATGAAGTTTCTTCAGCGCTATTTAATAAAGTCGTTGAGTGGGGTAAAGAACGCGGGTATACCGGTATAATCGGGCCTATCGGGTTTACTGATATGGACCACGAAGGTATGCTTATAGAAGGTTTTGATGAATTTAATATGTCAATAACTTTCTATAATCATCCGTATTATATTGAACATATGAAAAAACTTGGGCTTGAAAAGGAAGTTGACTGGGTTGAATATCTTTTAACCGTGCCCGATAAAGTTGATGAAAAATATTTAAAAATCACCAAGTACTTAAAAGAGCGCAACGGCTACGAATTAGTAGTGTATAATGATAGGAAAGTTCTTGCCGCAGACGCGTTTGAAGCCTTTAAGGTTATCGATACTTCTTTCTCCGTTTTATACGGTTCAGTACCGCTTACCGATAAAGTTATTGAAAAGGCTCTTGCTGATTACGTTCCAATAGTTAATATTAAATATATATGTTCAGTAAAAAACAAAGAAGGTGAAATTATCGGCTTTGGCGTTTTAGTGCCGTCAATAGCAAAAGCGCTTAAAAAATCAAACGGCAGGCTTTTACCTTTCGGACTATTTAGAATGCTTAAAGCGCTAAAGGGTAAAAACGAAGTTTTAGAAATGTATTTCGTGGCGGTTAAACCCTGTTATCAAAGTAAAGGTATCCCAGCAATACTTATGGCGCACCTTTTGGGAGTACTTATTGAAAACGGCGTTAAATATTGTGAAACAGGCCCGGAACTTGAATCAAACGAAGCCGTGCAAAGTATGTGGAAAGGCTTAAACGTAAGAAATCACAAACGTCGCCGTTGTTATAAAAAACAAATTTAAGGTGCTTTATGGAAAAAACTACTAAAAAAGAATTTTTAAGGGCGGTTAAATTTACCCTTATATCAATAAGCGCGGGGATTATTCAAATAGGCACTTTTACGCTTTTTGAAGAAGTATTTAAATGGAATTACTGGGCGGCGTATTTAACTAGTTTGCTTTTATCTATTTTATGGAATTTTACTATAAACAGAAAATATACTTTCAAAGCGGCAAACAACGTAAAAATTGCAATACTTTTGGTGCTTGCGTTCTACGCAGTTTTTACACCCGTAACTACCGTGTTAGGGGATTATTTGGTTGAAAAAGTTGGCGTAAACGAATATATTATTATGATATCCACTATGGTGCTTAATTTCGTTTTAGAATTTTTATATACCAGATTTTTCGTGTATCGCAACAGTTGTGATACTGCTGTGAAAAAAGTGGAAGCAACCGCTGAAGAAAAGGTCGAAGTTGATGAACAGTAAAAAGAGAAAGCAAGGCTTTTTGTTTAAAATAATTAAGGGTATAATTGGTTTATTTTATAAAAAATATGAACTATTAGGTCAAGAAAATATCCCATCCGAGCCTTGCATTTTTATAGGTAACCACGCAAAAGCGCACGGGCCTATTATAACCGAACTTTATTTGTCTAGCCACGCAACTACTTGGTGCATAGGCGAAATGCTTTCAACAAAAGAAGCGCCGGCGTATATGTTTAAAGATTTTTGGTCTAATAAACCAAAACGCACGCATTGGTTTTATAAAATAGTTGCTCGCGTTTTAAGTCCGTTAATCGTTTACGTTTTCAAGAATATTTATCCTATAGCGGTATATCACGATATTAGGGTTATGAAAACATTTAAAGCAACGGTTGAACAGATGGCTGAAGGTAGAAATATGGTTATATTCCCAGAATATCATTTAGAGTATAACGATATAGTGAACGATTTTCAGCAGAATTTCGTTGACGTTGCAAGGCTATATTATAAAAAGACAGGTAAGGCTTTAAGTTTTGTGCCAACTTATTACGCGCCGTATTTAAAAAAGGTAGTATTTGGAGAACCCGTTGAGTTTAATCCTAATATTCCGATAGAAGAACAAAGGGTCGCTATTTGTGATTATTTGAAAAATGAAATTACGGCGCTTGCAAAAGAATTACCAGCGCATAAGGTTGTCCCTTATGAAAACTTACCTAAAAGAAAATATAAACTTTCAAAATAAGCGCAAAAAGCCGCAATTTGCGGCTTTTAATATATAGGTGAATTATGTGTTTAAAAAATAGAACGGCAATGATAACGGGTGGTGGCGGCGGAATAGGCTCTGCTATAGCGGAAAGCCTTGCAAAAGAAGGCGTTAAAATTATTCTTTTTGGTGGGAATAATGCTGAAAAACTTAACGCCACTAAAGAAAAGGTTGAAAAATTAGGTGGAAAATGTTTTATTTTTGCAGGTAACCTTACTGATGATAATTTTATTGAATCGGGCGTTGAAAGCGTTATAAAATCAGTTGGCGGTGTGGATATTCTTATCAACAACGCTGGTATGGCTATAAATCAATCGTTTGATAAAACCCCTGCTGAAACTTTTGATAAAATAATGAATATTAACGTAAGAGCGCCTTACCTTTTAACGCAAAAAGTTTTACCGTATTTATTAAAGTCTGATAGGGCAAGTATAATAAATATCGCGTCAGTCGTTTCGCACGCAGGGTATCCAAACCAAAGCGCTTACGTAGCGTCTAAACACGCGCTTTTGGGCTTTACAAAATCACTTGCAGCGGAAGTTTACGAAAAGGGCGTTCGCGTTCACGCAATATCGCCAGGTGGGGTGTATACCGATATGGTTAAAGTTTCAAGACCTGATTTAACGCCAGACGGTATGATTATGCCTGAAGAAATTGCAGATATAGTTTGCTTTTTACTTAAAAACAGGGGCAACGCCGTAATTGACGAAATCATTGTTCATAGATTAAATAAACAACCGTTTTTGGTGTAAATATTAAAAGGATTTGACTTTTTGTCAAATCCTTTTTTAGTTAAAAATCAGTATTGTCGGGGGTTATAAGTTGGCACTTCGTTTGCGCAATTTTTTCAAGATATTCTTCGGGTGGCGTTTTTTCAGTTATTAGATAATCTATATCGTTAAAATGAAAATCGGTACAAAGAAAAGTTTTATTAAATTTAGTGCTGTCGCAAAGCATTGCAACTTTATTTGAATTTTTGCGCATTTGTTGTTTTAATTTTGCTTGTTCAATACTCGCGTCGGTAAAGCCGTTTATTATATCTAATCCCGTGCAAGATATTAAAGAAATATCCGCGTGGATTCTTGAAATATAATCCATAGTATCCGTGCCGATAATAGAGTTGCTGTGGTTTTGAATTTGACCGCCTGCAATATAAATTTTAACGTTGTTGGTTTGTGATAACAATAGGGCGTTGCGCAGTCCCGTAGTCGTTACCGAAAGATATTTAAAATTATTTAGCATGGGTATTATAAGCCCGGTAGTACTACTAGAATCAAGAAAAACGGAATCACCGTTTTTAATAAGTCTAACGGCAAGGTTTGCAATGGCGCGTTTTGCAGCGGTATTTTCCTGTTCGCGTATTGCAAACGCAGATTCTTCCGCGCTTGATTTAAACGGCATTGCGCCACCGTGAGAGCGCTTTATTAGCCCTTGTTTTTCCATAGACCTTAAATCACGCCTAACGGTTGCGCCACTTACGAAAAGTTCTGCCGCAAGTTCTTCAACGGTTGCAGATTTGTTTTTGTTCAAAATTTCTAAAATTTCTTCTTGGCGTTCAAGTGAAAGCATATTTTTACCCCTAAAAAAGATTATTTCCGCAAATTTAATTGTTCATTTTGATTATTATTGTTCATTTGTGATTAAATTTTATCATAAAAATTATCTTTTTGCAACTTAATTACAAGGGGGTGCAAAATAAAATATATATGGTATAATTATTAGGAATAAAATTAGGAGGATACTGTATAAATGAAAACAAAAGCAGTAAGACTTTACGGTCAGAGCGATTTAAGACTTGAAGAGTTTGAATTGCCCGAAATTAAAGAAGATGAAATTTTAGCGCGCGTAGTATCAGATAGTATTTGTATGTCTAGTTACAAAGCGGCTATCCAAGGTGAAAAGCATAAGAGAGTTCCTGAAGATATTGCGGAAAACCCCGTTATTATCGGTCACGAATTCTGCGGTGACATTATTAAGGTCGGCGCAAAATGGCAACACATTTTTAAAGAAGGTATGAAGTTTGGTATTCAACCTGCTATGAACCTTCCTGAAAACCCTGCTATTGCTCCCGGCTATTCTTATAAATATATCGGTGGTGACGCAACTTACGTTATTATCCCTAACGAAGTTATGGCTACCGACTGCCTTATTCCTTATGAAGGCGATAGTTACTACAAGGCGTCTTTGGCAGAACCTATGTCTTGTATTATCGCAGGTTATCACGAAAACTATCACAGCGTTTATGAAACTCATAGCCACGATATGGGTATCAAAGAAGGTGGCGCTGTTGCAATTTTAGCAGGCGTTGGTCCTATGGGTCTTGGCGCAGTTGATTACGGTATCCACGGCGATAGGAAACCTTCGCTTATGGTTGTTACCGATATTGACCAAGCGCGTCTTGACAGGGCAGCAAGCCTTTTAACCGTTGAAGATGCAGCAAAGAACGGCGTTAAACTCGTTTACGTAAACACTTCTGCAATTGAAGACCCCGTTCAATATATGAAAGACCTTAACGGTGGCAACGGCTTTGACGACGTATTTGTTTACGCTCCCGTATCTGCTCTTATCGAACAAGGTGATGCGCTTCTCGCTCACAACGGTTGCTTAAACTTCTTCGCTGGTCCTACCAAAACTGATTTCTCTGCGAAGTTTAACTTCTATGACGTACACTATTCTTTCCACAGAATTACCGGTACTTCTGGCGGTAACACTAACGACCTTCGCGAAGCGTTAAAACTTGCTGGTGAAGGCAAAATTAACCCGTCTATTATGATTTCACACGTTGGCGGTCTTGACAGCGTTATTGACACCACGCTTAACCTTCCCAACATTAAGGGCGCTAAAAAACTTGCATACACGCACGTTTCTATGCCTATGACCGCTATTGCAGACTTTGCAGAACTCGGTAAAACCGATAAGTTCTTTGCTGACCTTGCTGAAATTTGCGCTAGACACAACGGCATTTGGTCTGACGAAGCGGAAAAATATTTACTTGCAAACGCAAAGAAAATCTAAAAAAACACTTCACCCGAGGGCAAAATTACGCTCTCGGGTTGAATAAATTAAAAAACAATACATTTATATAAGGAGTAAATTTATGGCAAATCCGATTTTGATGCCTAAAGCAGGTATCACGGTTGAAAGTTGTATTCTTACCGAGTGGAAAGTTAAAGTCGGCGATAAAGTAAACGTTGGCGACGTTCTTTGCACTTACGAAACGGACAAGTCGTCTTTTGACCTTACCGCTGAAGTTGCAGGCGAAGTTCTTGCAATTTTCTGTGAAGAAGGTGACGAAGTTCCCGTATTAACTAATATCGCAGTTGTTGGCGCAGCAGGGGAAGACGTATCGTCTTTCGCACCCGGTGGCGCAGCGCCTGCTACGGCGGCTACCGAAGTTACCGCGCCCGCTCCTGCTCCCGCAGCAGCGCCTGCGGCTGCACCCGTAGCGCTTAATCCCAACGTTAAGCCCGTTACTATGCCTAAAGCAGGCATTACGGTTGAAAGTTGTATTTTAACCGAATGGAAAGTTAAGGTTGGCGATACCGTTAAAGAAGGGGACGTAATGTTCTCTTATGAAACTGATAAATCTTCATTTGATTATCAGGCTGAAGTTGCAGGTGAAGTTCTTGCAATTTTCTGTGAAGTTGGTGATGAAGTTCCCGTTCTTTCTAACGTTTGCGCAGTTGGCCCTCACGGTGAAGACGCTTCTTGTTACGCACCCGGTGGCGCTCCTGAAGCACCCGTTGCGGAAGAAGTAAAAGCAGCGCCCGTAGAAACGGCTGCATCTGCTCCCGTTGCAACCGCTCCCGTAGCGGCAGACGGCAAAATCTTCGCATCACCTAGAGCAAAGAACCTTGCTGTTAAACTCGGCGTTGATTTAAGCACCGCAACCGCAACTGGCCCTAACGGCAGAATTATTGAACGTGACGTTCGTGAAGCAAGCGTAAATCCGAAGGCAGCGCCCGTAGCGCCCGTTGCAGAAGTAAAAGCAGCGCCCGCTCAAGCAACCGCTCCCGTAGAAAAGGCTTCAGACGACTTAAAGGCTTACAAGGACGAAAAGATGTCCAACATCAGAAAAGTTATCGCAAAGAACATGATGTTAAGTCTTTCTTCTATGGCTCAACTTACGCATACTATTTCTTTCGACTGCACCAACATTATGGCGTTCAGAAAGATGCTTAAAGAAAATGCGGAAAAACTCAACCTTCCGTCAATTACTATCAATAACATTATAGTATATGCGGTATCAAGAGTAATTAAAAAACATAGAGACCTTAACGCACACCTTATCAACGGTGACACAATGCGTTATTTTGAACACGTAAATATGGGTATTGCTACCGATACTCCTAAAGGTCTTTTAGTTCCCACACTTTTCGGCGCGGATACTATGACCCTTTCTGAAATCGCAGTAAAATCCAAGAAACTTTCTCAAGACGCTATTGACGGCAAACTCGCGCCCGAACTTTTAACTGGCGGTAGTTTCACCATCAGTAACGTAGGTACTATGGGTATTGAAAGTTTCACACCTGTAGTTAATCCTCCGCAGACGGGTATTCTCGGCGTAAACACCCTTGAAACGCGCGTTAAAATCGGCAAGGACGGCGAACTCGTTCCTTATACCGCTATGGCGCTTTCACTCTCTTACGACCACAGAGCGCTTGACGGCGCGCCCGCATCAAGGTTCTTAAAAGACTTGAAAGAATATCTTGAAAATTTCAGTATCAACCTTTTGGCTGATTCAATCTAATAGGAAAAAAGGAGAATATTATGGAAATTTTTGATTTAGTTGTTATCGGTGGCGGTCCTGGCGGATATCTTGCTGCAGAACGCGCAGGTCACGCAGGATTAAAGACCATGGTTATTGAAAAACGCGCTTTCGGTGGCGTATGCCTTAACGAAGGTTGCGTTCCTAGCAAAACCTTCTTAAATTCCGCAAAAGTTTTTGATTACGCTAACCATGCAAAAGCATACGGCGTAAACGTTGAAGGCAAAGCAACCGTTGACCAAAAATTCGTTGTTGAAAGAAAGAACGGTGTTGTAAAAATGCTCGTTTCTGGCGTTGAAGGTCAACTCAAGAGAAACAAAGTTACAATGAAAAAGGCTGAAGCATTTATCGAAGGTAAATGTGACGAAGGCTTTACCATTAAAGCAGGGGAAGAAAAGTTCGTTGCAAAACGTTTAATTATCGCTACAGGTTCTATGCCCGTAGTTCCCCCGATTCCCGGTTTAAGAGAAAATCTTGAAGCAGGCGTTGTTATGACTAATAGGGAAGTGTTAGACCTTACCGAAATCCCCGCTAAACTTGTTGTTATCGGCGGTGGCGTAATCGGTCTTGAAATGGCAAGTTACTTCTCATCAGTTGGTTCAAAAGTTACGGTAGTTGAAATGATGAACAAAATCGCAGGTCCTACCGAAAACGAAATTTCTAAAATCCTTCAAAAGACTTTGGAAAAGAAAGGCGTTGAATTCAAACTCGGCGCTAAAGTTACTGGCGTTGAAAAAGACGGTGTTATCTATGAAAAAGACGGCAAGGTTGAAAAAGTTGCAGCAGATAAAATTCTCTGCTCTATCGGTCGCCGTGCAGTTACCACCGGTTTCGGTCTTGAAAATATCGGCGTAAATTTGGAACGTGGCGCTATCGTTACCGACGATATGATGAGAACCAACGTTGCAAACGTTTACGCTGTAGGTGACGTAAACGGTAAAGTAATGCTTGCGCACACCGCTTATAGAGAAGCAGAAGTTGCTGTAAACAACATTACTGGTAAAAAAGACCGTATGCGTTATAACGTTATTCCGTCAGTTATTTACACCAACCCCGAAGTTGGCTCTGTTGGTGAAACTGAAGAAAGCGCAAAAGCAAAGGGGCTTGACGTTAAATGCGTTTCAATTCCGCTCACTTTCTCGGGTAGATATATTGCAGAAAACACCGACCTTAACGGTATCTGCAAACTCGTTGTAAACAAAAAGACCAACACTTTAATCGGCGCGCACATTATCGGAAGTTATTCGGGTGAATATATCGTAAGCGTATCCGCTATGATAGATTTAGAAGTTGATATCGAAAATATCAAAAAACTCGTATTCCCGCATCCTACCGTATGTGAAATCGTAAGAGAAGCGATTTTTACAATTTAATTTAAGTTAAAAATAATAAGGAGAAATATATTATGCCAAAAAATTTAGTAATTGACCCTAATTTTATCAGAGCAAAAGGTAAAATCGAGTTTGAAGACATTCTCGTAAACCAGTATGATAAAACTATTCAGGATGAAAAGAAGAACTTTAAGAAAGACGATTTCGTTCGTATCTTCAACGATATTGCAATGCTTCGTGAATTTGAAAGCATGATTAACGAAATCAAAATCAAGGGTGAATATCAAGGCTTTAAGCACTCTTATCCCGGTCCTGCGCACCTTTCTATGGGACAGGAAGCAGCGGCTGTAGGTCAGGCTTACATTCTTGATATGGACGATATGACCTTCGGTTCACACAGAAGCCACAGCGAAGTTTTAGCGCGTGGTCTTGCGTCTATCAACAAACTCCCTGAAGATAAACTTTATCAAATAATGAAAGACTTCATGGGTGGCGAAACTCTCGCTCCCGTTGAAAAACTCAACAAAACCGGCAACGTTAAAGATTTAGCAGTTGACTTCCTTCTTTACGGATTTATGAGTGAAATTTTCGCTCGTCGCACCGGTTTCCACAGAGGTATGGGCGGCTCAATGCACGTTTTCTTCTTACCGTTTGGTATTTATCCGAACAACGCTATCGTTGGTGGCGCAGCACCTGTTGCTCTCGGCGCGGCTCTTTATAAGAAGGTAAACGATAAACCCGGTATCGTTATCAGTAACGTTGGTGACGGCGCTGTAGGTTGTGGCGTTGTTTACGAATCTATGAACTTTGCTTCTATGGACCAATTCCGTGAACTTTGGGAAAAGAAGGGTGGACTTCCCATTCTCTTTAACTTCTTCAACAACGGTTACGGTATGGGTGGACAAACTAGAGGCGAAACTATGGCTTACGATTTCCTTGCTCGTCTTGGCGCTGGCGTATCCCCGACGCAACTTTATGCAGAAAGGGTAGACGGTTTCAATCCGCTCGCAGTTATCGACGCAATGAAGAGAAAGAAGAAACTTCTCGTAGAAGGCAAAGGCCCTGCAATGCTCGACGTTGTAACCTATCGTTACGGTGGTCACTCTCCGTCCGACTCTATGAGTTACAGAACCATAGAAGAAGTAGAAAACTGGAAGCAATACGACCCCATCGTTACTTACAGAAAAGCGCTTGTTGACGCTAAAGTTGAAAGCGACGGTAAGTTTGACGATATACTTGCATCTATCAAAGAAAGAATGCTTAAACTCTGCAAACTTGCAGCAGACCCCGTTGAATCACCTTATCTTGATTTCAAGAAAGACCCGTACTACGTTGAAGACCTTATGTTCTCTAACGGCGCGGTTGAAAAGATGGAAGACAGACCTATCGAAGTTGGTAAGGACGTTAAGATTCCTATGGAAGAAAACCCCAGAGTTAAACAAATCGCTGGTAAACAACGTTATGCGTTTGACGAAAAGGGTCAACTCGTATCCAACATGAAGAGATTCAATATCCGTGACGGTTTGTTTGAAGCAATTATCGATAGATATTATAAAGACCCGACGCTCACTTCTTACGGTGAAGACGTTCGTGACTGGGGTGGCGCGTTCGCAGTTTATAAAGGACTTACTGAAGCGCTTCCTTACCACAGATTATTTAACTCTCCGATTTCTGAAGCGGCTATCGTTTCTTCAGCAGTTGGTTACGGTCTCTGCGGTGGTAGAGTTATCGTAGAACTTATGTATGCTGACTTTATGGGCAGAGCAGGTGACGAAATATTCAACCAACTCGCTAAATGGCAAGCAATGAGTTCTGGTATTCTTAAAATGCCTGTTGTTCTCCGTGTTTCAGTTGGTTCTAAATACGGCGCGCAACACTCACAAGACTGGGTTGCACTTCCCGCGCACGTTCCGGGACTTAAAGTTTGCTTCCCTGTAACTCCTTACGACGCAAAAGGTCTTATGAACGCTGCTCTTAACGGAACTGACCCCGTAATCTTCTTTGAAAGCCAGAGAATTTACGATAAGGGTGAAGAATTCAGAAAAGAAGGCGTACCCGAAGGATATTATGAAATTCCGCTCGGCGAACCCGATATTAAGAGAGTTGGTAGCGACGTTACCATTCTTACCATCGGCGCAACCCTTTATAGGGCTATGGACGCTGCTAAAATTCTTTCTGAAAAATACGGCGTTGAAGCAGAAGTTATCGACGCAAGGTCGATTGTTCCGTTCAACTACGAAAAAGTTGTTGAATCTGTTAAGAAGACCGGCAGAATCGTTCTTGCTTCCGACGCTTGCGCAAGAGGCAGTATCTTGAACGACTTCGCAAGAAACATCTCCGAACTCTGCTTCGATTATCTCGATGCACCGGCTGTTGTTTGTGGCGCTCAAAACTGGATTACGCCTCCGTTTGAATTCGACGCTGAATTCTTCCCGCAGGCTGACTGGATTATCGACGCAATCAACGATAAGATTTTACCGCTCAAAGGTCACGTAAGCACCACCAACACTTCTGATGCTGAAGCAATGAGAAAGGCAAAGAAAGGTGTATAATCTTAAATAAAACTATTTGGGGGCTGAATTTTCAGCCCCTAAAATTTTAATAAGGCAATGCAAAAGTATTATTTTTTAACTCACAACAATTTCGACGCGTATTTTAATATAGCGTCTGAAGAATATCTTTTAAAACAAAAAGACGGTTTTTATTTCTATTTGTGGATAAATTCTCCTGCGGTTATAGTGGGGGTAAATCAAAACGCCATTCAAGAAGTAAACTTATCATATACCGAAACGAACGGAATTAAGGTCGTTAGGCGTATGACGGGTGGCGGTGCAGTTTATCACGATAACGGCAACTTATGCTATACCGTTATTGCGCCTTATGACCCGAACGTTGACAATTATAAAAAATTCACCGCGCCAGTTATAGAATATTTAAATGAAATAGGCGTTCCTGCAGAATTTAGCGGTAGAAACGATATAACCGTTTTAGGTAAGAAGATTTCTGGCAACGCTCAAACGGTTTTTAAAGATAGAATTATGCACCACGGTACTTTACTTTTTGATACCGACGGGGAAGTTTTATCTAAAGCGCTTAATCCCAACAAACTTAAAATGGAAAGTAAGGGGATAAAGTCCGTTCGCGCGCGTGTTACGAACATTAAAGAACATCTTAAATCAGAATTAACTATTGAGCAGTTTAAGGCTGGGTTAGAAAAAAAATTCTTAATCGGTTGTGAAAGGTATTCTTTTAATCAAAGTGATGTTGATGCTATTAACGCGCTCGTTGAAGAAAAATATTCTAGATACGAGTGGAATATAGGTCGTTCACCAAAGGGCAAAAACGAATTTACAAAAAAATTCCCGTTCGGTGTTTTCACTTTAACTTTCGATACGGAAAAAGGCGTTATAAAAAATCCGGAAATATACGGCGACTTTTTTTCACTTAAAGATATACGCGGATTATCTGCGCTTCTTGACGGCGTAAAAATGAATAAAACCGAAATAACTTCGGCTTTAAAAAATGCTGGCGAATATATATCCGGCGCTGACGGAACTGAAATTGCAAACGCAATTTTCGATTATTGACTTTGCCCGTAAACGTTTACGTTTATATCGGTTTTTAATGCTGAAAAATAATTGTCTTTATATCTACTGTACTGCTTATAATTATGGCGGTACAGTTTTTCTTTTATCTTAAAAATATCACATTCAGTTTGTACGGAAGTTTCAACAAGTTCGTTTACGTATTCGGTGAAAAAGTTTTCCGCTTTTTCTATTAGCGGTTCGGGTAATGGCGCGTTGTTTGATAAACTGTCGTCAGAATAATCGGTGTTAACGTCAGCAATTTTGCAGTAAAGCGTAAGGTTAAGTTTTAAAGTTAAATCGTTTTCCGTAGCCGATAATTTAACAGAACTTATTTTATTTATCACGGTAAGAAGATAATTTACCGTTTTACCGCCGAAAGGTACGCCGTCAATAGGGATTGTCGTCCCGTTAAAAGAACCGCCGAAAGCGTTGAAAACAAGACTTAAATTTTCATCAAGTTCACCAACTTTATATCCGTTTTTAAAAAGCGCCGTAGTGGTTGCGTCAAATAAATTATCGCTATTTTCCTTTTTTTCACTTTCAGAGTTAGAGGAAGATTGAGAGCCTTTATCGCTACCAGAAGCGGAAATGCTTTCACCGCCTTCAGAGTTTGGCTCGTCCGCTTTAATACATTTTATAACTGGCATATAAGCAGAAGCGCTATCGGAGTAATGCCCAGAACAAAAAGTTTTAATATCCGTTGTTGCTATATCTCTGTTAAAACCTATGGTTTTAAGTAAAATTTTTTGTATGGCAAAAGAAGAAATGTTATCTAACGGGGTAGCAAGCGCTAAAATTTCTTTTGCTGATTTTTCACACATAACTACTAGCGCTGAATCTTGAACTCTTAAAGTTTTAGCAAAATAATCTAACGCGTTCATAACGTTAGTTTTTGCAAGGTTTTCGCCTATTAAAATAAGGTTACAAAATGAAAGTTTAGGGAACCAACCTGAAGTATCGCCTAAATCTTTAAGCGCCGCGCCTACTGTAGAGCCTTTACCGCTTATTTGCGCCTTTTGGTTTTCGGTGTTGGTATCCGTTGCTTCAGGCACGGCTATTTGCGCTGTTACGATATATTCTTCATCTTCCATATCAATAGCAACGGCGGTAATTATTGAAGTTTTTTCCACGTCAATAAGCACTAAATCGCTAGTGAAGAACATAAATGCTATAAGTAGAAGCGCAAGCATTAAAAATTTAGTTCGCTTGATTTGCATAAATTTTCTCCTTTGGTTTTAGTAGTGCAGAAAAAACGGGCAAAATATTTCCCACTATTAGAAAATAAAAGCCACCGTAATCTTGTATAATTGAAATAAAACCCGCAATGTTTTCATTTAAAAAAACCATAATTATAACTTGTATGCTTACAACTATAATAGGCGCAATAAACACGCGTTTAAAGTTAAAAAGTCTATTTAATATTTTGCAAGAAAAATATAGCGGAAGTGATAATGAAAACATGTTTGAAAGCAATATTAGCATAATGCCAACGTAATCAAATCTACCCATATTGTTTATAACTACGGTGTATTTAGAAATTTCCGTAAGAGCAAAACGCTGTCTATACGCTATAGAAGTAAATATCGAGTAAAAAATTATTACAAACGAAGTTACTATAACCGCGTGTATTAAAAACGAACATAAAATTTTAATGTAATCTCGCTTTTTATACTTAAAATTACCTATAAAAAATAGAAGATACGCCGAATCGCCAAACCAGTTTAATGATTTATACGAGCCTTTTATTATGGCGTTAAATCCGCGCGCGCCTATAGGTAAAATTGCGCTAAAATCAGCGTTTGATATAGACATTGCAAAAAGTATAGTAACGCCTATTATCGTTGCGAGCCACATAATATCCGCAGCCCTACCAAGTATCCGCAATTTTTTAGTGCATAAATAAAAACATACTATAAAAAAGGGTAAAAAATATAGTAAAGTTGGCATTAAAGTATAAAGGGTTAATTTAACGTATTCGTTCTGTTCTGTAAGCGGGTTAATTGCTTTAAACGTAAAATAAATTAAAAAAAGAACTAATACAATTACTTCGCCCACTTTGCCAAAATTTGCGCGTAAAAGTCCAAAAAAATCAGTATCGGCTTTTTTGCAAGCGTAAAGCACCGCCGAAAGCGAGATAAAGTCTAACAAAAGACTTAAAACCGTGCATAGCCACAAATCTTCATTTGCAATTTTTGCTAAAACACTTGGTAAAACAAATAATTTAGATAGCGGTAAAAACGCTATTATAAAAAGGCAAACTTGTCGGGTTTTTAAGGCGTAATTCATCAGTTAATCTCCTTGTCTTTTTTAATATTCATTCGTTTTTTATTTTTTGATTTTATTGATTTAGGTCTAAATTCGTGTTCTTCAATAAAACCTTTATATATCGTATCTTTTAAATCTTCTTTAATAAGCGATGAAAAGGGCGCGCATAGCGGGGTTGAATAGTTCTCAAAAGATATTAGGTAAATAATAAACATTGCTATAGAAACTAACAATCCGTATCCACCGCCAGAACCGGCAATAATTAAAAATAAAAGCCTTAAAACGGAAAAAGTTTGTTCAAGTTCAGGCACGGTATAAAGGCAAATTCCAGATAGCGCAACAATCATCAAGGTCGGCGCGGAAATTATCCCTGCGGTAACCGCCGTTTCGCCTAGCACTAAACCGCCTACTATTGAAACTACCATTCCAACGTATCTAGGCATACGCACGCTTGCTTCGTTTAATATCTCAAATATTAATAGCGTTAAAAACATCTCGTAACTAGGGGATAACGGTATACCTTTTATACTGTTTACAATGGTAAGAAGAAAAGATAGCGGTATAAGTTGTAAATGGAAAAGTTCCGCCGCTACGAAAAGCGCAGGCAAAAAAAGCGAAATTATACCGGAAATAAATCTGATTGCTCTCGCAACGGTTGCGCTGTAAGATGAGTTATAATAATCACTTGGGCTTTGAAAATCTTCAATTAAAAGGTAGGGTACGGTAAGCGCTATAGGCGAGCCGTCAACTAAAATAGCAACCCTACCTTCTAAAATTTTCCCCGCAAGAATATCTGGCTTTTCGGTGTTGCCAACTTGCTTAAAAATAGAAGTTTTATGTTCACCCAAAAATTTTGATATATAAGAAGCGTCAAGTACTGCGTCAATATCAATAGCGGAAAGTTTTTTTCTTAATTTTTTAACAAGTTCATTATCCGCAATTCCATCAATATAGCAAAGGGTAACGGGGGTGTTTGAAAATTTTCCAACCGATAAATTTTCAAATCTCAAATCAGGTGTTTTTAGTTTTCTTCTTATAAGGCTAATATTAACAGGTAAACTTTCAACAAAACCTTCTCTCGGTCCTTTTAATACGGTTGAAGTAGGCGGTTCTGCAATGGCGCGTTTTTCAAAATATTTAAGCCCGAACGATATTGCAAAATCAAACCCGTCGGTAAGAAGTACCGCGTTGCATAAAAGAACGTCCGTAATAATTTCGTTATGGTCATACCGCTTAAATTTTTCAGGGCTTAAAAAAGCGTTAAAAAGTTCTTCTTCGCTAGGTTCTCCTTTAAATAAAGTGGTAGGGCGTAAAACTAGTTCACCAACTTCGTTTTTACTAATTAAATCGTTTACGAAAATTAAAACTGCGTCTTTAGCGCCAACGGTAAGTTCTAAAAACGTAATATCTTCAGACGCTAACTTTTTCTTTAAGTAAGTTATGTTTTCATCAATAGTTCGGGTAAGTTTCATATTGATAGTATTTTGAAAGTTAAAATTTTTATTCTTTAGTATAGATAAAAAGAAAAAGGCTTTTGCAATTATGCAAAAGCCGCGTTATAAATATTAAATTTAACTTTCAGTTACACCGTTAATCGCGTTAAGAGCGTATTTGTTTTTTAAGATATTAACGGCGTTTTGAACGTCAGAATTAGTCGTTTCAACTTGGGGTAGGGTGTTTTTCATATTTAAAGATAAATATCTTGAGCCAGCAAAAGAATGGTATTTTAACACTTTAATTTTAGGCGGATTATCAAATTTACTTAAATATTTTCCTATTTTTTCAGTTTGATTATCGTTATAATTTTTAACTAATGGAAAGCGTATTTCTACTTTTGCGCCTTTTGATAAAAGAAATTCAAGGTTGTCTAAAATAAGTGCGTTGCTTTGCCCAGTACATTCATAATGCACTTTTTCATCTATGGCTTTAACGTCGTATAAAAACGCATCTACGTAGGGTAAAATCCGCTCAAACACACTTTTTTGCGCAAAACCGCAAGTATCTATATAAACGCTAACGCCACGCGCATAAAATTCTTTAGCAACTTCAATAGCAAAATTCGGTTGAAACAAACATTCACCGCCAGAAAGGGTTACGCCACCGCTACCGTTGATAAAAAAATCCTTATCGTCAATAACGGTGTCAACTAGTTCGGTTACGCTATATTCTTTGCTGAAAAAACTTCTCGCGCCCGTAGGGCAAGCGTCAACGCAGTTTAAGCAAAGCGAGCATTTTTTACCGTCTGTTATAATACGTTTATCAATCATATTGATAGCGCCACTTGAACAACTGCGCGCGCACTCACCGCAATAAATACATTTATCTTTAAAATAAGCAATTTGCACGTCGCGCGAAATACTTTCGGGATTGTGGCACCATATACATTTTAACGGACAGCCTTTAAAAAACACGGTGGTGCGTAAGCCGTCGCCGTCGTGAATTTCCATTCGCTTAATTCCGGAAATTAGTCCTTTCATAATCTATCCTTTTATTGAACGCAAAATAAATTCGTCTTTTTCTTTTTCTGATAATGAATTAAATAAAACGTTCCAACCGCAAAGCCTTACTTGTAAGTTTGGGTAATTTTCAGGCGTTTCTTTGGCTCTTTTTAGCGTTTCAGTATCTAATACGTTATAATGAACTGCAAAACCGCCAAGAGCAAAATACGTTTTAAGCGTTGCTAAAAGCGCTTTAGCGCCGTTATCGCCGGCAACCGCCGAATAGTGAAGGTCAATGTCTGCAATAGAGCCGTTCGGTGTTTTCGTTGCGTCTATTGCGCAAATCGAGCGGAGTAGTGAAGTTGCGCCTTCTTTATCTGCGCCGAAAGTTGCGCCGGTGTTTTGTGAAATCGTTTCGCCTTTAAGTCTGCCGTCTGCGGACGCTGCGGTTTTTTCACCGAATTCCCAACGCCAGTCTATAGAAAAAGTACCTAAACGGTAAATTCCGCCCTTAACGTTTTTACGTCCGTTTACTACGGCTGAAAGGTTATCGATAATATCTTTTGCAAGAAGGTCCGTTTTTTTATCGCCAACGCCGAATTTAGGGAATTTATTTTTAATGCGCAGTCTTAATAACTCATTATCTTTCCAGTTATTTTTAAGTATGCTTATAAATTCTTTTAAAGTTAGGGTTTTATCTTCGTAAACAAGTTTTCTTATGGCGGATAATGAATCAACTACAGTTCCTAACCCCAAAGCGTTTAATGATGAATTGTTATATTTGGCGGTGTATTCAGTATATAAATCCCCACCGCGCTCTAAAGCGGATATATAAGTTGCTGATAGAATAGGGGAAGAATGTAAAAATTTATATTCTTTTTCGTATATATCGGTTATTCGGCAGGCGCAGTCACAAAAGTATTTTGCCTGCTTAATAAACGCGTTGTAAAGTTCTTCAAAACTTTTATAGTCGTCAGGGCTTTTTATACCTATAAGTTTATCAGTAAGCATATCCTTACCGCCGTTTAAGCATAGTTCAAGCGCTTTAGGTAAGTTTACGCGCGCGTTACAAGAACAGGTAAGTTCACCGAACGCACCACACTCGTAACACCCAACAACGTGATAATCTACTGCGTCTAAATGCTCGGCGTTCATTTTTTTGAGCGATTCAATTATTTTGCCGTCAGACATAAAAACCATACTGTTATTGCCGTTTTTGACACCGTCAAACGCGCTCAATATAAAGTCGTCAGGCGTGTTATGAGAGCATAGAACGTGAAACTTCGTGTTTGTGGTTTTAGCCGATTTATACGCGTCTAAAATAACGTAAGATAATTCGTTAATAAGACTGTTGCCGTCTGCATCTGTTCCGCCAACGGCAAAGGGGATATTAGACGGCGCTTTTAAGCGGTCAATTTCTTTTAAAAAATTAAAAATAAGTCCTTTAGCGCTTTCTTTATCTTTAAGGTAATATGGGAAAAACAACTTATCAATTCTACCTAAAGTTCTTAAATAAGTGCCTTCAACTATATGCTGTAAAACGTAATAAATTATTACCGTTTGCATAACTTCAAATAGGTTTTCTGGGGCGCGAACCGCTAATGCTTTAAGCCCGTTAGCCATTTTGATTTTATTGTTTTCTTCCGCCTTTTTTGCGGCGCGGTTAATAAAGCGCAACGCAGCAGAGTAAACGGAGTTTAGCGCGCTGTAAAAACGCTGTTTCTTGTTGTCGTTTTTATAGCGACTTGCGTAGTCTTTAATTCTTTCGTTTAAGCCGTAAATTCCTAAAGAAATTACGCTATCCCAATCGGCGGTAGTGTGGCTAAAATCGTAAAGACCTGTATAGCATAGCGCAAGTTCACCGTCTTTTAACCCTAAATCTTTAATTTTATTTTCATACTTTTTTGCGCGGGTTAAAATAGTTGAACGTTGAATTTCCGAACAGTTTACCGAAATAAAAAATTCGTTTTCTTTAGGCACGGTGATTTCACAATTATCAAGTATAAAAATAATATTATCACAGTCGGCTTTTATAACGTCTGGCTCGGAACTTTTTATAAGCGCGTTACTATTTACGAATTCAATAAGTTTGTCGTTATTATTTGACATAAAAACCCCTAATATTAGTTTATACGGTTAGTATAGCAGTATCGTTTAATTTTGTAAATACACAAAACGATTATTTTTATACAAATCGAAACAAAACTTAATTAAATGCTTAAAATATCATTAAAAATATGTTATAATGAAAACAAGGTGAAATTATGAACGGCGATATTACAAAAACTAATTTTTGCAT
>JAFVOV010000024.1 GCA_017505675.1 Clostridia bacterium | reverse complement strand
AATATTTATATGAAAAATAACATATTTGGAAACAACCTTAAATTATTAAGATTAGAAAAAGGTTTATCGCAAAAGGCTCTCGGTGAAATTTTGGGCGTTTGTAACCAAACCGTAAGTTTTTGGGAAACGGGTAGTAGAGAGCCCGACCTAGATACAGTAAAAATTATCGCGGAATATTTTGATGTGTCAGTAGATTTTCTTTTAGATAAACACGATTATTAAAACGACTGGTAGTTATATGCTGGTCGTTTTTTTTGTCAAAATTTGTCAGTTCTATAATTTTTATTTTTCGTATAAAAGAAAAATTACCGCACATAATACTACCAAGGGGGAAGTTATGTGAGATAAAAAGAAGAATAAAACGACCGGCAAAAGTCAAAATACCGGTGCCAGAAATTGCAAATAAGAAAACTTTTAAAAGCAATTTCGACGCGCAAGGTTCATACACGGGCGTAGATGCTTATGATAAGTATGAAAAACCCGTTCAAGACGCGGACGATTTATAAAACTAAATCTTAAAGAAAAGAACCTTAAAATTTAAAAAGACGGCTAAACTAAAGTTTAATCGTCTTTTTGTTTTTATTAAATTTGCTTTACAAATTCATTTTTATGCGTTATAATGTAATTCCTTTTAAGATGGTTATACGGTCGCGGGGGCAGGGAGAGCCTGTCAATGAGGAAAGTCCGAGCGTTATAGAAACAGGGTGCCGGAGAAATCCCGGTGAAGGCGACTTTAAGGAAAGTGCAACAGAAAGTAAACCGCCGCTTTTGCGGTAAGGCTGAAAGGGTGCGGTAAGAGCGCACCGCCTTTGCGGTAACGCAAGGGGCATTGTAAACCCCACCTGACGCAAGATTGACAAACCGTTTCATACGGGAGTTTCACCGAAACGGTTTAACAAATATCGCTGGGGGATAACGGTAACGTTATTCGTAGATAAATGACCGTACACGACAGAACTCGGCTTACAGACCGTCTTAAAAACAATACGCCCGAAGAAAGGCAAAACCTTTCTTCGGGCTTTTTTCTATCTATTTAAATAAACCATCAAAACTGCAATATCCGCAGGGGAAACACCGGAAATTCTTCCTGCTTGACCCAACGAATGCGGTCTTATTTTATCTAATTTTTGTTGCGCTTCAATTCTCAACCCTTTAATTGCAAGGTAATCAATTTCTTCAGGGATTAACTTTTCTTCTAAACGCTTTGCCTTTTCTATCTGCTCTAAACCCTTTTGCAAATAGCCTTCGTATTTTGCGTCAATTTCCACCGTGTCAAGAATTTCTTTACTTATTCCGTCAAAACCGCCAAGTGAAGAATTTATTTCATTAACGGTTATCCCACGGCGCACTAAATCCGCGCGCGTAACGGCGCTTTGCGCTTTATTAAACCCGTGTTTAAGTAGCAATTCTTCCGCATCTTTAGGTTTAAGTGGCGCGTTCATAACGGCAGTTGCTTTTTCATACTGCGCTTTTCTATCTAAATATACGCCGTATCTATAATCGTTTACAAGCCCTGCTTTTCTGCCTTTTTCGGTCAAGCGGAAATCGGGGTTATCTTGCCTTAAAACTATGCGGTATTCCGCTCGGCTTGTCATCATTCTATAAGGCTCGTTTGTGCCTTTTGTTACAAGGTCGTCAATTAAAACGCCAATATACCCGTCGTCGCGTGAAAGGATTAACGGTTCTTCACCGCGCATTGCAAGCGACGCGTTAAGCCCTGCAATAAGCCCTTGCGCTGCCGCTTCTTCATAACCGCTAGTGCCGTTAATCTGCCCTGCGGTATAAAGCCCTTTAATCTTTTTATATTCAAGCGTGGGGTAAAGGTCAAGCGAATCAATGCAGTCGTATTCTATCGCGTAAGCGTAACGCATAATCTCGCAGTTTTCTAATCCCTTAACCGTGCGATACATTGCCTTTTGAACGTCGTGAGGAAGAGAAGTGCTCATCCCTTGAACGTAAATTTCGTTTGTGTCAGCGCCTTCTGGCTCTAAAAATAATTGATGGCGCTCTTTATCTGCAAATCTTACAACCTTATCTTCAATAGACGGGCAATATCTCGGCCCTGTGCCTTTGATAAGTCCGCCGTATAGGGGAGAGCGGTGTAAGTTCGCCCTTATAATCTCGTGGGTTTTTTCGTTAGTGTAAGTTAAATAACACGGCGTTTGTTTTTGCGGTACTCTTTCCGTTAAAAAACTAAACGGATAAATTTCCTTTTCGCCGTCTTGAATATCAAGCGCGGAAAAATCAATAGTTCTTGCATCAATTCTAGCCGGCGTTCCCGTCTTAAAACGGCGCACGGTAAAGCCTAACTTAATAAGGTTTTCCGTCAACCCGCTTGCCGCCGCCTGAAATCCGTTCGGCCCGGAATTTTGACGCCATTCACCTGCAATTATACTTCCGTTTAAGTATACGCCCGTTGCAACAACAACCGCTTTGCACTCTAAAACACCGCCGAACGCAGTTAAAACACCCGTAACGTTTTTACCCGTTTCGTCAGTTAAAATTTCCACCGCTTCGCCTTGCAAAATTTTTAAGTTGGGGGTGTTTTCAAGCGTCTTTTTCATAAGGGTATGATAATAATTTTTATCTTCCTGCCCGCGTAAAGATTGCACCGCAGCGCCCTTACCGCGGTTAAGCATTCTTATCTGTAAAAGCGCGCCGTCTGCGTTTACGCCCATCTCTCCGCCAAGCGCGTCAATTTCCCTTACGATTTGCCCTTTAGCCGTTCCGCCTATAGAAGGATTGCACGCCATAAAGGCTATACTGTCTAAATTCAAAGTCAGCATAGCCGTTTTCATACCCGTTCTTGCAAGAGCGAGCGCCGCTTCGCAACCAGCGTGTCCCGCGCCGATTACAACCGCATCAAATTGTCCTTCAATAAAGCGTGTTTCCATATATAATTATTGCTTTAAAAGCATCTTCTTTATGTCGTTAATTTCTACGGATAATTTAGTATCCGTTTCCATTTGTTCAATAATCTTATCGCGCGCGTAAATAACGGTTGCGTGGTCGCGCCCAAAAATCTTACCTACCGTTAATTGCGGTAAACTCATCATATCTATTACCAAATACATACCAACTTGTCTTGCAAGGGCAATTTCTTTGGTTTTCTTCTTTGATAAAAGTTCTTGTTTAGATACTTTATAAAAATTGCATACGCAGTTTATAATATCGTCCGCCTGCAATTCTTCTTGCTTTTCACCAGCAGATTCTTTTAACGCGTCGTTTACTAAATCAATAGTAATAGGCTTTTCGTGCAACTTACTTGCAAACACAACTTTTGTAAGTTTTCCGATAAGCGTTCTAATATCCCCGTCGCTCATTTCCGCAATGTAGGCTAAAACCTTTATATCCACAACGCTTTTTTGTTCTTCGGCTTTTCTCTTTACTATTGCAATTCTAGTTTCAAGGTCAGGTTTTTGAACGTCTGCTAAAAGTCCACCTTCAAAGCGAGTGCGCAATCTTTCTTCTAAAAGTTCAATTTCGCACGGGGGTCTATCCGAGGCAAGCACTATTTGCTTGTTTTGCGCAACCAACTCGTTAAAAGTATTAAAAAATTCCGTTTGCGTGCTTTGCTTTTTTGCTAAAAACTGAACGTCGTCAATCAAAAGAACGTCAACGTTGCGGTACTTTCTTCTAAAATCAGCGGGGGTAAGCCTACCTTTGCTTAAACTTT
Source organism: Clostridia bacterium (assembly GCA_017505675.1). Lineage (GTDB taxonomy): Bacteria > Bacillota > Clostridia > Christensenellales > Borkfalkiaceae > UBA1259. The sequence continues at coordinate 12,934 of JAFVOV010000024.1, read as the reverse complement.
CCACCATTTGGTTAGTGAAGTGTTCGCAGGTTGCGTATAAAACGTTAAGCCTTGGCGCGTGAATTTTAAGATAGTTTGCAATCGCCATAAGTATATGCGTTTTACCAAGCCCCGTGCCACCGTGTATAAATAACGGGTTGTACGCTTCACCGGGGTTTTCCGCAACGGCGCGCGCCGCAGCGTAAATAAATTCGTTAGATGAGCCTACAACGAAAGATTCAAAAGTAAACTTTGGGTTTACGGGCGAGCCTTGCGTTTCCATTCTGTCGCGGTCGTCTTCACCCATTTGGCGCAAATAATCTTCTCTGCCTTCGGCAACCACAACGCTAAAATCGGTGATATAGGTATTGCACTTTAAAAGCGCTTCTCTAATCTTACCGCCTATAATTTTATCGCTTACGGTGTCCGCAAAAAGTTTACTTTTTGTAGATAAAATTATTTTATCCCCCTTAATATCAACGGGGGTTAATTGTTTAATGTACGATTCAAACGCTATGGAACTTACCGTTTTTTCCAGTTCGGGAAGAAAAGTTTGCTCCCATAAAATTTCATAATTTTCCTTTTCCATTAAAACTCATCCTTTTTATCAGTTGCATTTAAGTAAAAAACATTATATAATATTTTAAAAATAAAATAAAGTCATTAAGGCAAAATTTTTAAATTTTTTATAAAAACAATGTTTATTAGGTCGTTATCATTAAAAAACTTCCGTAATTACGTTGAAGAAGAAATTTCTTTTTCGGACGGAATAAATATTTTAACCGGTATAAACGCGCAAGGTAAAACCAACGCCGCCGAGGCAATTTTTTTCCTTTGCACGGGCTATTCTCCGCGCGCCAACCGCGATAAATTAGTCGTTCGCCACGGCGAAGAAACCGCGTCAATTAAAGGCGTTGCGTCATCTCGCTACGGTGAAGTTTCCGTGTGCATTGATTTTAATAAACTAGATAAGAAAAATATTTTCGTAAACGAACTTCAAGTTTTAAAAATAGGTGAAATTCTCGGCAACATAAACAGCGTGTTTTTTAACCCTTCAGAACTAAAACTAGTGCAAGAAAGCCCTGAAGATAGACGCAGATTTTTAAATGTTTCTCTGTCGCAAATGAATAAAAGTTATTTTTACGCGCTTCAGCGTTATAATAAAATTCTATCGCAAAGAAACAACCTGTTAAAAGACCCTGATGCTTATATTATCCGCGAAACTCTGCCCATTTGGGACGTTCAACTTTCCAAAGAAGCGGCAAAAATTATTAAAGCGCGTAACGAATTTTTAAAAGAACTTTCGCCTATCGCTGAAGAAAAACACTCGCTTTTATCAGACGGCAAAGAAACTTTAAAAATGAAAACGGAAAGCGGATATTACGGCACGGAAGAAGAAATTGCTTACGCGTTAAAAGAAGATTTATCTCTCGGTTTAGAGCGCGATATGCGTTTAGGGTTTACCACTATCGGCCCACACCGTGACGATATTAAATTTACTCTTAACGGTGATGACGTTAGGGTTTTCGGCTCGCAAGGTCAACAACGTACGGTTGCGCTTTCTCTTAAACTTGCAGAAACGGAAACTTTCTTTAATAAATTTGGGGAATACCCCATTTTGATTTTAGATGACGTTTTATCTGAATTAGATAAAAAACGCCAAAGAAAACTTATCGGCGCGGTTGAAAAAATGCAAACGGTATTCACCGCAACCGGGCTTGACCGTTCTGTGTTCAAAGATAAATCTTTTAACCGCATAATAGTTGAAAACGGCAAAATAAAAAAGAATAAAAAATAAAATTCCCTGAAAAGATTTTCTTTTCAGGTTTTTTATTATATATAGTTATTTTAATAATCAACAAGCAAAACAGGGCGGTTATATACACGCGCTCACGCAAAATTTAAGGGGATAAATACGAGCAAGAGCAGGAAAACGAGTTTTTGCGCAGGGCGCATACTTTCCGTATGTAACCAAGCAAAAACGAAGTTTGACGAACTATTGCGAAGTATATACGCCCTTAAACGATTAGTTGGCTCTTAAAATATTCCCTATATTTCGCCGGTGGCATGTTGTATTGTTCTTTAAATAATCTAGAAAAATGCGCGCTGTCGTTAATGCCTAATTTTTCGGTAATTTCAGCAATGGTTAAATCGGTACTTTCAAGCAATCTTTTTGCAGTTTCCATTCTTCGCGCCTTTATATATTTAGCAGGCGTTTGACCTGTTTTATCTTTAAATGCGCGGATAAAGTGATTTGGATGCGCAAAATATTTTTCGGCTAAAAGTTCGTTGGGTAAGGGTTTATCTAAATTTTCGTTAATAAACCTTAAAACGTCGTCAAGCCTTGCGTCCGAACGGCTCTGCACGCTCACGCCTTCAGGCTTTGCAAGTTTAACGTATTCCATCAAAAGTGAAAATAGGCAAGATTTAACGGTAAGTTTATCAGAAAGTTCATTGCTCATTGCAGCCTTAACTAGCGTATCAAAAATCTTTTCCGCCTTGTTAGATTTCCCAACCGAAACCATAAACGGTAGCGATAAAAAATCAACTAACCCTGTATCAGGGTAAATATCAAAGTGCATCCAGTATTTTTTGAAAGGCTTTCCCTTAACGTTATAATATGATTGCCACAAGTTTGCAGGAATAAGTAGCCAGTCGCCAGCCTTTGCGTGGTAAGTTTTATTTCCTATTTCCACCACACATTCGCCTTCGGTGATAAAATAAAACTTGCATTGCTCAAACGTTCCACCCGCCCAAGACCAGTCAGTTTCGCCGTCAATAGAAAAAAACCCGCCCATATTGTAAACCATATTTAAGTTAGTAAAATATATATCCTGTAGATAATTCATTTTGCCCCCTATAAAAAAACGCTAATTTTATACAAGTTTTCGGTGTTTTTTCTCATTTACAAAGCATTATATCAAATGTATAATAAAAGTGTCAAGAAAAGTTAAACGGCGCTTTTTATTTTTGCCGTTTTATAAGGAGAATTATAAATGAGTTTTATTAAAATGGAAACTTCTTACCCAAAAGAAGTTGAACAAATTAAAAAAGACTGTAAACCCGTATTTTTACCCGTCGGCACGATGGAATATCACAGTTACCATTGCCCGTTCGGTTGTGATACCCTAGTTGCTTTAGGCGTAGCGGAAAAAGTTGCAGAAAAAGTCGGGGGAATGGTTCTTCCGCCCGTTTGGTACGGCGTTGCAAGTTACGCCGTTGGCGGTCCGGATAAAAACACCATTAACGTTGACGTTGACACTTTAGAAAATTACGTTCATTGCATATTAAAGTCGCTTTTTGATAGCGGTTTTAAGAAAAATATTTTTATTTTAATCGCGCATCAAACGGAAGATTATATGCCTATGACGCTCGCTTGTATGAAAGCCGCAAAAAAACTTATTATGGCAGAACTTGAAGAAAAAGGCGGTTACGGCTGGTGGGGCAAAAAAGAGAACGCTGATTTTTATGAAAATCTTAAAGGCTCGGATAGCCCTTGGAATAAAGTTCGCGTTATCCGCTTACCTTACACTAAAAACAGCAAGGGCGAAGGCGACCACGCCGGCGTTCACGAATGTTCTATGCTAGAATATTTATACCCCGGCTCAATTAAACTTGATAGATTAGACGCAAGCGAAGACTGGTTTGCTGAAACCGCAGATAAAACTACCTTATCACACGGTAAAGATATGGTGGATATTTGCGTAAACGATATTATAGAAATGATTAAGGGGGAATAACAATGCTTACCGAACAGAAAAATTATGATTTTAAGAAAGAACTTTTAATCGTTCATACCCCAAACTTACGCAACCTTTCGCTTTTACCCGATAGTGACGAACTTGATTTAAGTAACGGCGTTAAAATTCTTATTGAAAACCCAGAAAACGCTGTAATTATGACTGCCGCGCGCGATTTTACCGATTATCTTTTTACTTCTCAATTATGTTCTGCTACGCTCGTTAGAAACGGCAACGCTGATATTACCGTTAAGTTCGGAAAAAATTTGGGTGATGCCGAAGGTTATATGGGTTATCGCATTACGGTAAATAAAAACGGTGTTCTAATTGAAGGGCATGATGAGCGTGGTATTGCGCAAGCGTTTTATTATATTGAAGACTTAATGAATATAAGAAAAGCGCCTTTCTTAAAATTTGGCGTTACGGCAAGAAAAGCGCTGTTTTCCCCACGCATAACTCAATCACCTTTCGGTATGTTTGAATGGTGTGACGAAGCCTTTCAAATTCTTGCGCATCGTGGCTTTGACGCAATAGATTTATGGATTAGAGACCCTTACACTAATAATCGCGGTGATTATATTGATATTCGCCTTATAGCGGAACGCGCTGCAAAATACGGCATTGACGTTTACGTTGAACTTTACGCATCACACCACGTTCATCCTGATGATGACGGCGCAGAGAAGTTCTACGATAAACTTTACGGTACTCTTTTTGAAGTTTGCCCGTTAATTAAAGGCATAACCGTAGTAGGGGAAGCAACGAACTTTGCTAGCCGTGACCCGAACGTTGGGCTTTCACCGTACGCTAAAAACTTTATAGACAATATCCCCACAGGCAAAACCAGCCCCGGTTGGTATCCCTGTTGCGATTACCCTGCGTGGATAACTATGATTAAAAACGCGGTAAGAAAACGTCGCCCTGACGCGGAAATTTTATTCTGCACTTACAACTGGGGTGACGCGCCCGAAGAAAAGCGCGTTGAACTGATTAACAACTTACCAACCGATATTTCACTTCTTGCAACTTGGGATATGTTTGAACAATATAAAGTTGGTAATTCGGTTGAAGATATTTGCGATTATTCACTTGCTTTTGAAGGTCCGGGCAAATACTTTATAAGCGAAGCAACCGCAGCAAAAAAACGCGGAATAAAAATTTGCAGTATCGCAAACACTTCCGGCAGAACTTGGGACTTTGGCACCGTGCCTTACGAACCTATGCCCGAACAATGGATAAAGCGCTATAAAAATATACAAAAGGCTCACGAAGAATTAGGCTTACGCGGAATTGTAGAAAATATACATTACGGCTTTCATCCGTCAATTATAACCGACCTTGAAAAACAGGCTTTCTTTACCCCCGTAGAACCGCTTGAAGATACGCTTATGAAACTTTTAGAGCGTGATTTCGGTAAAGAAAACGCTTCTTCAGTAAAACAAGCAACGGAAAATTTTAGCCAAGCCATCCGCCATTATATTCCCACGAACGAAGACCAGTACGGCGGATTTAGAACGGGCCCTGCGTATCCGCTTTGGTCGGGCGTAATGGAAGGCTTGCCGTCAACTATCCCCGAACAAGGCAAAATGCCTTCACGCCCGCACGCAATGTTTGGTAACGGGGTTTACTTCGGCGTTTATACACCTGAATCAGAAGGGCGCAACTCGTTACCGGGCGTTCGCATCTATGACGAACTTGAAGCAGTAAAAAAAGTGGAAAGTTATATGCAAAAGGGCATAGATATTTTAGAAAAAATTTCTGCCCCTAACGATAATCTTTTAAGATTTATTCTTCTTGCTAAATTTATAAGAAACCATTGCAGAACGGTAATAAACGTTAAAAAGCACTATATCTTAAAACAAAAACTTTCTATTGCGGGTACTATAGATAACGCTAAAGAAATTATAGACGCGCTTGAAAAAGTTACTCTTGAAGAAAAGGCTAACGTTTTAGATACTATTCCTATTGTAAAACTAGATTCAAGGCTCGGTTGGGAACCTAGTATGGATTACACTACTGATGAAAAAGGCTTAAAATGGAAACTCCGTCAACTTGATTTTGAATTAACAGTAAAAATCCCTAAATATAGGCTTGCAAATTCACTTAAAATAGATTAACGGATAAAATTTCCCGCATCAAAATTGATGCGGGATTATTATTTACTCTTCTAATTTATTAAATTTAGTTCTATAAAAAGTGCTTACCGTTCCAAATCCGTTATCTAAAATAACGTCCGTTATTTTTTTATCGCCCGTCCTTTCAGATAATACTTTATTTTTCCGTACTTGATTTATATAAAAATTCAACGTGCAGTTAAAAATTTTATTAAATAACCTTGAAAAATAATATTTACTGTAACCAAAATGTTTTGCAAGCGTTTCAAGCGTCAACTTTTCTTTGGAATTTTCATTGATATAATCAATTATATTCATCATAAGTTCAGGTTTTATTCCCGCTTTTTCTTCGGTGGGATAATGCTCGGAAATTTTACCTAATATAACGTTTACGAACCCTTGCAAAAGCAAATTTGGCTGTTTATCCATTGCAATATCAGCTTCGTCAATATATCTTTCTATAGTTTTATTAAATTCTTTATCAGCAAGTTTTCCAAAAAGCAGATAATTTTTTCCGTCTATAAAGGGCTTAAAATAACTATACGGAATAATAAAAGTGGTTGAAATACTTTCTTTTAAACATTTAACGGTGTGGGGGAAGTAACTTGGAAAAAAAGCAATTTCGTCCTTTTCAATTTCGTATTCGTCTGCACCGCAAGTAACTTTAAGTTTGCCTTCGTGGCAATAAATCAGTTCAATGCTTTGATGAAAATGTTTGCCTACGGAACAGTTTAAATACGCCCTGCTCGTAACTTTTTGATTAACGTCTAAAATCGGCTCGTAAATCATAAGCGCAACTTTTGCAAAAATCTCCGTTATTATTTTGCGTTTTTTAGCAATTTTTACTTATTATATAATATAAATACGAAAAGGTCAATATTTTATGACAAAATTAAAGCCACTTTTTTACAAGTGGCTCTTTTTCTTTATAACGTTGCTAAAATTGCTTTAATTTCGTCTTTAGTCATAACGCCGGTGGTCTTTTTAACAACTTTTCCGTCCTTAAAATAAATAAGGGTAGGAATTACTTCTATTTTATATTCCATAGCAAGTTCCATTTGCTCGTCCACGTTTACTTTACCAACTTTTACTTTGCCTTCTAATTCTTCGGCAAGTTGTTCAATAACGGGCGCTATCATTTTGCACGGGCCACACCAAGTTGCCCAAAAATCTACCACTACCGGTACGTCTGCAGTTAAAACTTCGTCATTAAAATTAAATTTAGTTAATGTAATTTCCATAATTTTTCTCCTTTAATCTTTATTTTTATAATATAATCTGCAATGGCAATATCCTTCAAATTCTGGGTCTGCAATTTGTTCTTTAAATTCTTTGCACATACATTTATATTCTTCCGCTCTACTTAATCTGCACGGGCAATAACCACCCGTTCTTTTTAAGCCTTCTTTTATAGTTTTCACAATTTCTTTATCAGGGTTAAGCGTAACTTTCATAACCGCTCCTTTAATGATTTTTATTAAAAAGTTTTATTCCGAATATAATTTGAACTACGGATATTATTATTGCTAAAGATAGGGGAATTATCCCCAAAAGATTATTTTTTTCAAAAATTAGCACCACGCCTAAAATTATAAAAGCAAAAATTACTGCAATCACTATAAGCGCAATAACGGCGGCAATAATTTTATGTTTTTTTGTTACGTTCTTTTCTGGAACTATTAAAAACATAAGTTCTAAATAAAGTTCAATTAAAATTTCAAAAACAATCTCCATTTATCCTATTAAAATATCAAACGCAAGCATTAAGCAAAACCCTACAAGCAAAGCGTAAGTTGCCCCGCGCTGTCCGCCGTGCACGTGTGTTTCCGGTATCATTTCGTCGCTTATTATATAAAGCATTGTTCCGCCTGCAAAAGCAAGCGCGTACGGTAAAATTGCCGTTGCTATGCTTACTGCAAAATATCCTATAAAAGTTCCTATAACTTCTACAAGCCCTGTAAGCGCAGCGTAAATAAATGTCCTTTTTTTAGAAATCCCAGCGGATAACATAGGCGCAATAATTACCATACCTTCAGGTATGTTTTGCAAAGCAATTCCACCTGCAATAACAAGCGCTTCAGCGGTGTTCCCAGAACCAAAGCCTACGCCTGCGGCTATTCCTTCAGGTAAATTATGTATAGCGATGGCAAAAACGAATAAAAGAATTTTTCCTATTTTTGGGTTTTCTTTATGCGTTTCAAAATCAACGCCGGCAAGTTTATGTAAGTGGGGGACAAGTTTATCCACCAAGTTTAAGCAAATTGCACCTAAAAATATTCCTAAAGTAGCAATTAAAACGCCTATCACACCGCCACCGCCAAATTCAACAGCGGGGATAACAAGCCCTAAAACCGCCGCCGCAAGCATAACGCCTGCCGCAAAAGAAAGAACTATATCGCTAAATTTATGTGAAATATTTTTAAATAAAAATCCTATCGCCGCGCCGATAACAGTTGCGCCACCAACGCCAAGCGCAGTAAGTAAAACTACTTCCATTTTTTTCTTTCCTTCCGTTTTTACGATTGTATCATATATCAAAGTAAAAAATCAACGATTTTTATTTATTTTAAATAAAAAGTTACCCGTAAGCATTTACTTACGGGTAATAATTTTTTTCTTATTTATCTTTAAGGCTGTTTCCAAGATAAGTTCCAAAGGTTATCGTGGTCTTTTTCTTTTCGCCACCACTTCTTCCGCCTGAAGACTTTCCGCCACGCTTAAAGTTTTTTCCACCGTTTTTACGGTCACCGCCTTTTCTTGCGCCACGTTGTTCACCGCCGTGATTTCTTCCTGCGTTATACGGCTTTGAAAATTCGTCTTTATCGTTAGGTACTATTACCATGTAACGGTTAGGTTCTTTACCTTCGCTTTTAGTGGTAACTTTTTCACTATTTGATAAAGCCGTGTGAATAATACGTCTTTCATAAGGACTCATAGGTTCTAACATAACGTCACGGCGCATTTCAGTCGCTTTTTCTTCTAACTTATTAGCAAGTTTAATAAGCGTTTCTTCTCTCTTTTCTCTGTAATTTTCACAGTCAACCACAACTTTTTTGTAGTCTTTTTTACCTATATTCATTGCCGCGCCTGCTAACGTTTGTATAGCGTCTAAAACTTCACCGCGATAGCCTATTACGTTTGCAGAATCTGTAGAGATAAGGGTAATAACCGTACTGCCGTCCTTTTCAGAAAGTTGCGCTTTAGCATTAAAGTCCATAATATCAATTATTCCTTGTACGAAAGAAAGCGCCCTTTCTTCATCCGTTTCAATTTTTTTAACTTCTACAACCGCTTTTCCTTTAAGTCTGCCGAACAACCCTTTAGTCGGCTCTTCAATTACGGTAATTTCCGCCTGTTCTTCGGTGATGCCGAGCGTTCTTAATGCTTCTTGCTTGGCTTCTTCCACCGTCTTTGCTGTAAATTGCATAATTTTATCCTCCGAGCGCTTAAACTTATAAAGCGCTATAACATTTTATTTTAATCTACCGCGAACGTGTTTTTTCTTATTTTCCGTCGGGGTTAAAAAATCTCCGTCTTCGTGCGCAAATTTATCGTCTTTTTTCTTTTTTGCTTTCTTTTCTTCAGGTTCTTTCTTTTCTTCTGCTTTCGGGGTATAAACTCTACCGCGAATTTTCTGCCCGTCAGTAACAGGCGCAGCCTTTTTAAGTTTTATATCAACTATAAAGTTTATTAAGAAAGTTGTACCTAAACTTATAAGCGAACTTAAAATAATATAAATAGAGAAAGCAGCCGTGTACATAAACGCGAAAATAGCCATCATTATCGGCATCATCCACGTCATAAGTTTTTGGGTTTGAGCGCCTTGACCGTCAACCGTTTGAAGTTCCATCTGCGCTTTTTGCAACTTACTCATTATAATTTGAGTAAGAAGTGAAGAGCCTGCAGTCAAAAGAACTAATATAAAATATCCGTTCGGCTGTGAAGTTTCATCTGAAAGTTTAGCAATTAAATTAGTATAACCGCCGTACGCTTCAATATTTTCACCGTCGTATCTGTGTTCTGATTTAAATGATTCCCAGTCTGATTCAATGGGGTTTTTCATAGGGCTATCGGTAACCCAAATGTTTTTAACCCACAAAAATCTCTTATCTTCTTCGTGATAAGTGTCTGCCGATTTTTGTTGCTGAATATCTAAAATAAACTCTTCAGCCGTCATTTCCGTTTGGCTAAAATATTTACCGTCTGATAAGCGCAAGTAATTATTTTCTTCAGTTGCAAGTTTATAATTACTTTCCGCGTTAATTGCTCGTAAAATATCATTTCTTGCAGAAAATTTTGGTTCGGTATAAGTTCTTATTCCGTCAGAATTTACAGTATAATCTGCTACTGCGCTAATATAACCGTTAGTTGTATAAACTGTTACTTTTGCGCCGTCATCTGAATAAAAAATCTGATGCGCGTTTTCACCTTCGCCTATTAAAACGGGGGAAGTGGTATCTTTTAATTTATCGTAATTTATAACAATTTTTCCATCTTCACTTCTAACGATATATTCTTCATCGGTTTCAAAACCAGAATAAATAACGTTATTATAAGATACACTCATATCGTAAAAATATTGTTGGTTTTGGAATTGTGAATAAGAAGTAAACGCGTTAATTGCAACTATAAATATAACCAAAGTTAAAATCGTTGGCAAACAAGCGCCAAACATAGAATAGCCGTTCTTTTTATAAAGGGCCATCATTTTTTGGTTATATAAATCTTTATTATCTGCATATTGTTTTTGCAACTTTTCAAGTTCCGGGCGCATTTCTTCCATCTTAACGGAATTTTTACGCATAGACGCTCTAGAAACGTAATCGAAGGGGAAAGTTATCAACTTTAATATTAAAGTAAATAACACTATTCCCACCGCAACCGACGAACTGATTTGAACGAGCCACAAAATTATATCAACTAAAAAATTACCGGTTTCCGGTTTTGTAAAATTTATTATTCCCATTTTATTATCCTATCAATATACCCATTTAATAACGCTTTTTTTATCAGGCACTTTATCAAAACCACCCTTACACCACGGCGTACAACGCAATATTCTTTTAACTCCCAAAAAACACCCGACTAAAAAGCCGTGTTTCAAAATTGCTTCTAACATATATTCTGAACAGGACGGAATATACATACACGTCCCGAAAGAAAAATATTTTTGATAAAATCTAATAAGTTTAACGCTTAAAAATTTTAACATTTAATCTATAAATCCACCTTTTTTAAAAAGATATTCCATACTCTCTTTAAACTGTTTAAGCGTATAATCGTCACTCACTTTCGGTATAAAAACAAAAAAGAAGTTTTGACGAAATGAAGGCGTAAAACTTCTGAAAGATTCCCTTAAAAGGCGTTTTATTCTGTTCCTTTGAACACTTTTGCCATGTTTTTTGCTTACTGCAAAACCCGCTTTTAATGCGTTTGACGGAAAATAAATTACCGTCAAACACTTTGAAAAAAGCCTTTTACCTTTATTAAATACAAGATTGAAATCTTTTTCTTTTTTTAACCTGTAATCAAAGGTCATTTTAATTTACTTATGCAGAAAGTTTATGGCGACCTTTATTACGGCGACGCTTTAATACGTTCTTTCCAGAACGGGTTTTCATTCTCTTTCTGAATCCGTGAACTTTACTTGTCTGTCTTTTCTTGGGTTGGTAAGTCTGTTTCATTATTATATCTCCTAAAACTGTTTTTTAAATTTTGCTATACTATTGTATAGATATTTTTAACATTTGTCAATTATTTTAAGCGTTTATTCTGTACGGAAGTACTAAATAAAGGTATCCTTCTTTACCAACTGACGTAATAACGCACGGGTCAATGTTGGTATTTAAGTTAAGATTTATAAATTCTTCACCTATAATTTTCAAATAATCCGCTATATATTTTCCGTTAAAAGCAATGGTAATATCTTTACCTTTAAGCATAACGTTTACGTTTTCGTTTACGTTACCAACTTCTGATTTAGCAGAAACGGTCATAATATTTTCTTTAACGTCAAACTTAACTACGTTATATCTATCGCTTCTAGTTACTATAGCCGCTCTTTCAATACTTGATAAAAGCGCGTCTTTATTAACGGTAACCGTGTTTTCAAATGAAGATGGTAAAATATGATTATATTTAACGAATTCACCTTCAATAAGCCTACTTATTAAAGAAGAATTTTCCACTTCTACGAAAAGTGAATTTTTCTGTAAGTAAATTTTTAAGAAATTTTCATCTTTGTCAAGAAGTCTTGTTATTTCTTGAAGAGCGCGTGAGGGAATAACCGCTTTCATATTTCCGCTTGAAGAAACCTGTTTTTTAACAACTGCCATTCTAAACCCGTCAAGGGCAACGGTAGTAAGAGTGCCGTCTTCAATTTCAAATAAACAACCTTTAAGTATAGGTCTAGCGTCATCAGTTGAGCAAGCGAAAGCAGTTTTTTCCACAACTTCTTTAAAGTCTGCTTGTGAAATTTCAAAATATCCGCAATCAACGTCCTTCTCTATCTTGGGGAAATTTTCCGCAGGGAAAACTTGAAGTTCAGATTCGCTATCAGAATATTTGATTTGAAGCCCACCGTCAAAAAGCCTAGAAAGTTCAACTTGTTCTTTTTCGAGTTTTTTTGCAAAATCTACGAAATATTTACCAACGACAACCGTTTCACCTTCCATTAAAACGTCTGCTTTAATCTTTTTTTCTATAGTTAATTCCATATCAGTTGCAAGAAGTGTTAAAGTATCGCCATAAGCGGAAATTTTAATACCTTCAAGTATAGGATTTGCAGCCTTTACAGATAACGCTTTGCTAACTTTTAATACCGCATCTGATAAATCAAGACCGTCACAAATAAGTTTCATAAAAATTTTTCTCCCAAAAATTATAAACTAAAGTTTTTTAAAGAAATATTATCTTATATATTATATAATATAAGTAAAAATAAATCAAGAAAAATTTACTTTTATAGTTTTTTATTTTTTAAGTATATATAAAAATTTATCGACGAAAATTTTAACGTATATATCTTTATTTTTATTATTTAATAATTTAAAAATGGTAGTATTATTAATAGACTAAATTAAAATGTTAAAAAGTTAATTT
>JAFVOV010000023.1 GCA_017505675.1 Clostridia bacterium | reverse complement strand
GAAAGTTATAGACGGATGGCGTTCAATAAGTTTATCTATAGCCACTTGCTCTTTTTCAGTATCAACGGTAGAATGGTATGAAAACACCATATCTTTACTATCCATTGCGCTTAAAATTTCATCAAGTCCGCTATCGCAGTAACTCCAGCCGTGCATATACGGAACGACTTCCCCTATTAAATTTATTCCTAAAGATTTTGCCCGTTCAATTTCTTCTATTGATTCTTTTATAAATGCCGAATGGATTTGAAAACCTGGTATATAAAAATCACCTAAAACATCTTTTAAGCGAAGCGCTACGTCGTTCATTTTCTTAACGTCGTTAAAGCAAAACGCACCGTCTTTCCTATAGATTACCGAGCCACAAATTTTTGATATTCCTATACTTTTAAGATAATTTTTAGCCTGCTCAATTGTTAAACGGCAGTTATCTTTATATATACAAATATTTTCACAATCATCTAAATACGGGTGTGTATGAAAATCTAAAATTTTATATTTCATAATAAACGCCTTTATTTAATAAACAAAAAAGGTTTGATTGTGTTTCAAACCTTTTTATATTTAACTTATTTGTTGAGTGCTTCTTGAACTGCAACTGCGCAAGCAACGGTCATACCAACCATCGGGCTGTTACCAGTGCCGATTAAACCCATCATTTCTACGTGCGCGGGAACTGAACTTGAACCTGCGAACTGCGCATCACTATGCATTCTACCCATAGTATCAGTCATGCCGTAAGACGCAGGACCTGCAGCCATGTTATCGGGGTGAAGCGTTCTACCCGTACCGCCACCAGATGCAACTGAGAAATAACTCTTACCGTTTTCAATAGCCCATTTTTTATAGGTACCAGCAACGGGGTGTTGGAATCTGGTCGGGTTGGTCGAGTTACCAGTGATTGAAACGCCAACGTTTTCAAGTCTCATAATAGCAACGCCTTCGGGAACGCTATCAGAGCCGTAGCACTTAACGTTTGCTCTAGCGCCTTTACTAAAGGGCTTTTCTTCTAAAACCTTAACTTCTTCAGTAGCGGGGTCGAATTTAGTTTCAACGTAAGTGAAACCGTTAATTCTTGAAATAATATAAGCAGCATCTTTACCCAAACCGTTAAGAATAACCCTTAAAGGCTTAACCCTAACTTTGTTTGCGTTAAGAGCAATTTTAATTGCGCCTTCAGCAGCAGCAAATGATTCGTGACCAGCAAGGAAACAGAAACATTCGGTTTCTTCTGAAAGAAGCATTTTTCCGAGATTGCCGTGACCTAAACCAACCTTTCTGTTTTCTGCAACAGAGCCGGGAATACAGAATGCTTGAAGACCGATACCGATATTTGCAGCAGCGGTAGCAGCGCTCTTATCACCGGTTTTTTCTGCAGCCTTTAAAGCAATCGCAGAACCAACGGTGTAAGCCCATTTTGCGTTTTCAAAACAAATGGGTTGAGTTTCTTGAGTGATAGTATAAGGAGAAATACCGTATTTATCACAAATTTCTTTACATTCGTCAATAGAAGAAATGCCGTATTCTTTTAAGGTAGCAAGAATTTTGGCTTCGCGTCTTTCATAACCTTCAAATTGTGCCATTTTTCGTATCCCCCTTATTATTCTTTACGCGGGTCAATATATTTAACCGCGCCGTCTTCTTCTTTAAAGCGACCGTAAGTGCCTTTGGACTTTTCGTACGCTTCGTTGGGTTCCATACCCTTCTTAATAAAGTCGGTCATCTTACCAAGTGAAACGAATTCGTAACCGATAACTTCGTCATTTTCGTCAAGAGCCATTCTAGTACAATAACCTTCAGTCATTTCAAGGTATCTTACGCCCTTTGCTTTGGTGCCGTACATAGTACCTACCATAGAGCGCGCGCCTTTACCTAAATCTTCCATACCAGCGCCGATAACCAAGCCGTCTTCAGAGAAAGCGGATTGTGAACGACCGTATACGATTTGTAAAAAGAGTTCTCTCATAGCGGTGTTAATTGCATCGCAAACGAGGTCGGTATTGAGCGCTTCTAAAAGAGTTTTGCCGGGGAGAATTTCCGCTGCCATTGCTGCAGAGTGGGTCATACCCGAACAGCCTATCGTTTCAACGAGCGCTTCTTCAATAATACCGTTTTTAACGTTTAACGAAAGTTTACAAGCGCCTTGTTGTGGCGCACACCAGCCTACACCGTGCGTATATGCGGAAATATCTTTAATTTCCTTTGCTTCTACCCATCTGCCTTCTTCAGGAATGGGAGCGGGACCGTGTTTAGGTCCTTTGCAAACGCAGGTCATTTCTTTAACTTCAGTTGAATACTGCATAAATCTATGCCCTCCAAAATTACTATAATTTTATCTTTTTAAGTATAACATAATCGTCGGTTTTTGACAATTATTTTAAGGTGCTTTTTTCTTTAATTCTTTTATAATGAAATAAATATTGTTGATAAAAGCCTGAATTTTGTTTAAACCTTTGAACGAAATATTCTGCTATCTTCGCCCTGTCTTTAATATTCCCCTTAAAATCTTCAATATACACCTTTTCTATCCAAGTATCCACAGGGAAACTGTCACTACGGTTAAACCCGAAAAGCGCAACGCAGTCTGCAACCTTTTGTCCAACGCCGTGAATTGCTACAAGACTTTTTTTCAACTCTTTAGTATCTAGCGCGTTAAAACTTTCAACGTTTATTTTACCTAAAGTTATATATTCAGCAAGTCTTCTTATATACTCTGCGCGGTAACCTAAACCTATGCTTTTATAAAACTCAACGTCCTTTTCCGCCATTTTTTTAGGGGTTGGAAAAGAAAAATATTCCTCGCCTAAAAATTCACTTTTTTCACCAAGAGAATAACAAAGTTTTTCAATAATGCCTTTAATTCTTGGTATATTATTATTTTGCGAAACGATAAACGAAAATAACATTTCTGTTCTATCTTGATTTAAAATTCTTATACCTTTACCAGCGTTTGCCGCGTCAGATAAAATTTTAATATTTTCACCCACCGCAGCGCTAAAAATTTTGTTATAATCACGCGAAAGGTCAAAAAAATTGATAAAATATTCTTTATCGAAACTATTACATTCTATTATAGAATTATCGCCACTTTCATAACAATAAGCGCATTTATTTAATGAAAAAACTTTAAATCCGTTTTTATAAGGCAAAAAGCGGAAAATTTGACCACATTCTAAAGTATCTTGAACGGAAAAAAATTCTTTTGGAAATTCAATTTTTATAATACTATCCATAAAAAATAAAAAACGGGCTGATTTCAGCCCGTTAAACTTTTAGTTTTCTTTAGCGTAAACGCTAACCTTTTTGTCGTTTCTGCCCATTCTTTCGAACTTAACAACACCGTCAATAAGAGCGTATAAAGTATCATCTTTACCGATACCTACGTTGTTACCTGGCTTGAACTTCGTACCACGTTGGCGTACCAAAATG
>JAFVOV010000022.1 GCA_017505675.1 Clostridia bacterium | reverse complement strand
TACCTTCAAAAAGTTCAAGTGAAGCGCCACCACCGGTAGAAATATGGCTCATCTTATCAGCAAAGCCGAGTTGAGTAACTGCAGCAGCCGAGTCGCCCCCGCCGATAATGGTGGTTGCTTCGGTTTCTGCTAAAGATTTAGCAACGGCGATAGTGCCTTTTGCAAAAATCGGGTTTTCAAACACGCCCATAGGTCCGTTCCAAATAACAGTTTTTGCGCTCTTAACAGCATCTGCGTAAAGAGCGGCGGTTTTAGAACCGATATCAAGGCTCATCATATCAGAAGGAATAGAATCAACGTCGCATTCCCTACATTCAACGGTTGCGTCGATAGGATTCGGGAAATCTTTAGTGATAACAGCGTCAATAGGAAGAAGAAGTTTTTTGCCGAGTTCTTCAGCCTTTTTCATCATATCAAGGCAGTATCCGATTTGTTCGTCATCAACGAGAGAAGTACCCACTTCGTAGCCTTTAGCCTTTAAGAATGTGTAAGCCATTCCGCCACCGATAATAAGAGTATCGCACTTTTCAAGAAGATTATTTATAACTTTAAGTTTATCAGCAACTTTAGCGCCACCAAGAATTGCAACGAACGGACGAACGGGGTTTTCTAATGCGTCAGCCATTACGGAAAGTTCCTTTTCGATAAGGAAACCGCAAACGGCAGTTTTAGCATAACCGTATTCCGCAATAGCAGCGGTGGTTGCGTGTGAACGGTGAGCAGTACCGAAAGCGTCGTTTACGTAAATATCGCAATATTCAGCGAGTTTTTTACAGAGCGCTTCATCTCTCTTTTCTTCGCCCTGTTCAAAACGGGTGTTTTCAAGAAGAACAACTTCACCGTCTTTGATGTTTGCAACTGCAGCGTCCGCGGAAGCGCCTACAACGTCTTCAGCGAACGTAACTTTTTGACCGAGTTTTTCAGAAAGTTTTTCCGCTACGGGACGAAGCGTGAATTTTTCTTTATCTTTAGCCGCTTTTTTAAGATATTCTGCTTTAGCGGCAGCCTGTTCTTCTGCGGGAAGCGCTTCAACAGCCTTCTTTTCTTTCTTGGTTAAAGAAAAACCTTCAGTAAATATATTGTGGGGTTTACCCATGTGTGAACAAAGAATAACTTTAGCGCCTTGTTCAATAAGATACTTGATAGTGGGAAGCGCGCCGTTTATACGCGTTTCATCAGTAATCTTGCCGTCCTTCATGGGAACGTTGAAGTCCACCCTAACAAGGCATTTTTTGCCTTTAACGTTTACGTCTTTAATAGATTTTTTATTCATAAATAATCTCCCGATAATTTAATTTTCTTTTCAATTTTACCCATAGTGCCCTATTTTAACACTATTTATTTAATTATATAAATAAATCCGCCGTTTGTCAAACGTTTAACGGCGGATATTCTTTAGAATAAATTTTAAGTTTTTATACTTTTATTGCGCTTTCTTTTCCGTGGCGATATTGCTTGATACTGAAAGCAACGTTTGTCATATGGTCGCTTACCCTTTCAAGGTTAGAAACGGTCTGTAAGAATATTGAACCGAGCGACGCTGAACAAGTTCCGTTTTTAACCCTTTCAATATGGCGCTTTTCAAGTTCTGCGCTCATATCGTCAATAATTTCTTCAACTTCTTCAACCTTTTCTAAAACGGTTAAGTTTCTATCGTCAAAAGCGGTAATCGCGTAATCGTATAAAGTATTAAAGTTATCGGTAAGTTTTTTAAGTTCTTCTTTCGCTTCTTCTGACATTGAAAGGTCTTCTTCGCGTAAGCGGTGCGCGTATTCCATAATATTTTCCGCGTAGTCGCCTACCCTTTCAATATCGGAAACGACGTGATAATACGAGCCGACTTTCTTATCGTCTTCATCCGACAAATCCAACCCCATAAGTTTTGTTAGATAAGCGGTAATATTTTTATTAAGGCGGTTTATAATATTTTCATTTTCACGGATTTTATCGGTGTTATCAATGCTTTCGTTTAATAACATACCTACGGAATTGTTGATATTTGCCTTTGCAAGTTCACCCATTCTTACTATTTCTTTTTTAGTGTTACCGGCTGCAATAGGCGGGGTTTTTAATAGACGTTCGTCGATAAATTGAAATCTATATTTTTCTTCTTCGTCGTTTAAAGTTTTTTCTGGCACTATTAAGCAAGCAAGTTTAACAACGTAAGTAGTAAACGGCATTAAAATTAAAGTTGTAACAACGTTAAACAAAGTATGGAATATTGCTATTTGTTGACCTACGTCATTAGACATTGACGCAAATAGCCCTGAAACTTGATTTTTCCAAATCCAAAGCGGAGCAATAAATAGCAAGCAACCGAAAGTATTAAACAACAAGTGAACGATAGCAGTTCTTTTTGCATTTACGTGCGTTCCTGCCGACGATAATATTGAAGTTATACAAGTACCGATATTAGAGCCTAGCGCCAAAAATAATGCGTTTTCAAACGATAACACACCTATACTTGCAAGCACGACCATTAAACTGGTTATAGTTGAAGAACTATGCACTAAAGCCGTTAAAACAATACCTATTAAAATTAATAATAGTGGGAAGTGTTCGCCTTGGAAAATAGTTTGAACCCAAACGTGCGGTTGAGTTTTATCACCACCGATAAACATTATTTGAGTTGCGTATGTAGAAATAAATTCAAGCCCGACGAAGATTAACCCTAACCCTGCTAAAATGTTACCGATATTTACTACTTTTTCATTTTTAATAAGCATAGCCATTAAAATACCGATACAGCCTATCATTGCCGCAATCGCGCCTATATCGATATTGCCTACGCCGGAGAGCGAAACGATATGAGCCGTTACCGTAGTACCGATATTTGCGCCCATTATAACGTTTGTTGCTTGCGCAAGCGTCATAAGCCCGATATTAACAAAGCCGACTAGCATAACCGTAGTTGCCGTTGAACTTTGAATAATGCTGGTAACCGCAAGACCTACGCCAACGCCTGCAAAACGGTTAGAAGTTACTTTGCCGAGAAGTTTTTTCATTCCCTTACCAGCAACCTGTTCTAACGCGCCGCCCATAACTTTCATACCGAGCATCATTGCAGCAACGCCACCGAACATAAAAAAGATATTCCAGACCATGTCCATAATAATTATTTGCCTTTCCTTTTTTATTTTATATACGATTTAATGGTAACAAAATAAAACTTTATAAGTCAAACGTTTAACACGCACATTTGTAAATTTTTCTCAAAATTTGTCATTTTTTTGGAATAAAGCCCTTTGTGTTAAGGTTGGGATAACCCAACTGCCTTAACCCTTCATACACCCCTACGCATACGGAATTTGAAAGGTTAAGCGAGCGCGTTTCGTTCATCATAGGAAGGCGCACACACTCGTCGTAATGCTTTTCTAAAAGCGGTTCTGGTAGACCTTTAGTTTCTTTACCGAAAACCAAAAAATCACCGTCTTTATACTGCGCATCTGAATGAACGCATTTTGCTTTAGTTGAAAAAAACCAAAAGTTTTTGCCGTTATAAAACTTGTCCATAACTTCTTCAATACTATCGTAATAATAAATTTCAACCAAATGCCAGTAATCAAGCCCTGCTCTTTTTAAATACTTGTCCGTTACTTCAAAGCCAAGCGGACGAACTAAATGAAGTTTACTGCCTGTTACTGCGCAAGTTCTTGCAATATTGCCTGCGTTTTGTGGAATTTCTGGTTCTACCAGCACAACGTTTAACGCCATATAATTTCTCCTTTAATACCCCGAATTAAAATCTCTATAAAGCCCGCGCCGACGCGAACTTATAAGATGATAATCCTTTTCAATTTTTATTTTAGTTTTTGTTATATCCGCCGCGCCCGAAAAAACAATTTTTCCGCGTATATCGGAAACGCAAGCGTAATTTTTTGCGCATAGCGCCATTGCAACACCGTTTGCAAACGCACCCGAACGGAGCATAATTTGTGGCATAGGACCTTCAAGTTTTTTAAATAAGCAAATGATAATATCTGCATCACACAGCGTTAAAACACGCGCGGATTCAGGGAAAAACAAATCTTCAGATACTATTAAGCCTATCTTACCAGCGCTAGTATCGTATACCCTAAAGTTACCGCCCGCAACGAATTCACTATCGTCAACCGCGTGAGCCATATCAGATACGCCCAAAATTTTACCCCTATCGGCAATTACCGCAGAGTGGCGGAAAATTCCGTAAGTATCAGTATCGCAACCGCATATTATAACGGATTTTAACTGTTTTGATAGCCTAGCCAAATCTTGAAAATATTCGGTTTCACCACCGAGTTCTTTTTTATAACTTACAAGACCTAAACCGTTAAATCCGAACACCAAAACGTCGTGAGAGCCTACGGCGCTTAACTTTTCTTCGGAAACTAAATTAAGCGTGCTATCGGTTACGAAACAAATTTCCATTAAAATCCCCCAAAATTCCGTATATATCATTTTATTGAATTTTAGGGCTTTTTGTTAAAGATTTTGATTTATAAGTTGTATAATTTCCGCAACGCTTTCCGTTTTATTTATTGCGTTTTTAAGTTCTTTAACCCCAACCATGCCTTTAAAATAATATGGCGTAAACTTTCTAAACTCAACGGCGGCGCGCCTTGGAGCATACCTATCGCTCATTAAAGTTAAATGTTTTAATATGTATGCTTTAAGATTATAATCGGATTTTACACCGCATAATTTTGAAACTAAAAAAGGATTTGCTATAGCGCCACGCGCAAGCATTACCCCGTCCGCGCCCGTTTTATCTATCATTTCTTCCGCGTCTTTTTCAGTAAAGATACCGCCGTTTGCTATAACGGGAATTTTCACCGCCGTTTTAGCGCGCGCTATTGCGTTAAAATCAGGCTCGCCAGAATAATAATCTTCCCTAACCCTACCGTGCACGGTTATAAGTTTTGCGCCTGCGTTTTCCGCCATTTTAGCGTATTCGACTGCAACGTCGTCACCCTTAACCAACCCCGTACGAATTTTAACCGTTATATTTTTTCCGCTTTTAACACATTCAGAAACTATTTTTTCGGCTTTTAATATATCCTTTAAAAGCGCGCTACCTTCACCGTTTTTATACACTTTAGGAACGGGACAACCCATATTTATATCTACTATTTTAAATGGCGCTAAATCTTCGCTTTCCGCCGCCGCGCGCATATAATAGGGGTCTGAACCAAAAAGTTGAACGGCGGTTTCATTTTCATCCCCTGCTGAATAAAGCAGTTCTTTAGAGCCACTACCGCCATACATAAGCCCCTTTGCGCTAACGAGTTCAGTAAAAACTAGCCCTGCGCCGTTTTCAAGTTGTAACTTTCTTATTGAATAATCGGTATACCCTGCCATCGGCGCTAAAAACACGTTGTTTTTAACTTGCGTATTCCCTATTAACAATGCGCTTATCTGCATTTTTCACCTTCATCTTAAATATCATAAATAAGTTTATCAAACAAGCGGTAAAATAGCAAGCGATTACAGCCACCGCGCCACCGTAAATATTTATTTCGGGAATTTTTAACAATATTAAATTAAGCGCAGTTTTCACTAAAACGCCTATTCCCAAACTTTTTATAGGCGACAAAAGTTTTCCACAACCTATTAAAACGGCGTTTAAGGTTTGCAGTAGTGAAAGCAAAGTTACGTTTACCGATAAAAACGTTAAAAGCCTTTGCGCGGTAAACGCTTCTTCTGCGCTTAAACCGCCAAATAAAATTTTTATAATAAGCGGTGATGCTACCGCCATTACCGCCGTACAAGGCAGAGCGAAAATTAAAGTTAAAGTTATTGCTTTTTTAATTGCAGTTCTTTGGTTTATACTATCAGTTTCAGCCGCAACTGCCGGTATTGCGCTAGTTGCAACGCCGTAACAAATTGATACGGGTAAGTTTATTACCGTTGTTACCACGCCCGATAAAATGCCGTATAGTGAAACTGCGTCAGTTCTATAAGCGCTCAACACGTTTACTACTAAAAAACTATCTATCACGTTAGACAGCGGAAGTATTATACCTATTAAAGTTATAGGCACGGTGTTTTTGATTATAGTTTTAGCAAGTGGTTTAAAAAGCGAATTATCAAAAATAAAAACTTGTTTTTCTTTTCGTTTATGAACATTAAACGTTATATAAAGTTGAATAAACGCAACTATTTCCGATAGAGTTATTGCAAAAGTTGCCCCCGCAACGGCAAGCGGGACGTTGGGCAAAAAAAGACGCGCGAATATTAACCCGAAACAAAGTTTTATAATCTGCTCGGTTATTTGTGAAAGCGCGGTTGGGTTCATTCTCATTAAGCCTTGAAAATATCCGCGATAGCATGAAATAAGCGAAACGAAAAATATTGCAGGCGCAAGCGCAACGTACGCGCTAAACGCATCAGGATTACCTTGCAATATTGCCAAAGGTTTAGAAAGCGCCCCCATTAAAAGCGCGCCTATAACGCCGAATATTGATAAAAGTTTAACGCTTGCAGTAAGATAATTTCTAGCATTATTTAACCTATCTTTTTCGTTTACAGAAGAGATAATTTTAGATAGCGCGCTAGGAACTCCCGCACCCGAAAAATCAAGAAGTAACGCGTATACTGGGAAAACCATTTGATAAAGCCCTAGCCCGAAACCGCCTAATAGGTTTGTTAAGGGCATACGGTAAAGCGCGCCCAAAAGTTTTGCTATAAACGCGCCCGCGCCGAGTGACGCCGCGCCACGCACGATAGAATTTTTCCGTTTTTTCATATATGTAAAGTTATGACCGCAAGGAATACTTGCGGTCACTAAAACGAAAAAAATTATCAATCTAACTGTTTGGATAAAAAGGTCGCACCGAGTCTGACGAATTTAACGTCGTTAGAACTGAAGCGCGAAGATTTATCCTTATCGAAAACTATAAGCGAACCATAACAGTCGCCACCCGAAATAATCGGAACGATAATTTGATTTTCGCACTCTAAATCTTGGTCTTTAATCACGGAAACTATTGTTCCGCCGTCAATTCTTGAAACTGCCAGACTTTTTCTTTCTTTTAAAATATTTTCAAGTTCAGTTGAAATATGCTTACCTACCGTATCTTTAAGTTTACCCCTAGACGCATAAACTATAACGTCATTATCGGTAACGATACACGTTTTTTCCGTTAATTCTTCTATGCCGTCTGCTATTGCTTCAGCATAGGTGTTAATTGTGGAAATAGGTGAATATTTCTTAAATATCAATTGTTCTTTGTCGGTATAAATTTCAAGTGGGTCACCTTCTCTTATACGCAAAGTTTTACGCATTTCTTTAGGGATTACCACTCTACCGAGTTCGTCGATACGCCTTACCATACCGGTTTCTTGCATACTCATTTCCTCCGTTTGAAGATAGTATGAGCCGATATTTTTATTTTATGCGTAATTTTAAAATCAAAGCGCAGATTTTATTGCCGTCACCCAGCCGTCAACTTTATACCTACCGTTAGCAGAACTTGTAGACTGCATTTTTAAACAAGGTATTTTATACTGTGCAGTTTACTTTTTAAGGTTTGTGTGCTATAATACATTTTAGAGGAGAAAAACAATGAAAATTATAAAACAGTCAAGCGATAAAGATATTTTTCCATACATAGCGTATCTTCCCGATAAATTATCGTCTACCCCCGCGCTATTAATTCAACTTCACGGTGCAGGCGAACGCGGAGACGGTGGCGAAAGTTTAGATAAAGTATTAATTCACGGATTTGCAAAAATTGCAAATGATGAAAATTTGAAGGATACAATTCTCATAATGCCACAATGTCCAACCAACAGTTTTTGGGCGGCAAAAGTAGAAAGCATCAAAAAATTTATTGACAAAATAACGGGTGAATTTTCAATAGACAAGTCAAGAATTTATCTTTGCGGATTAAGTATGGGCGGATTTGGAACATGGTATACCGCTATGGCATATCCCGATTTATTTGCAGCAATTGCTCCTTGCTGTGGTGGAGGTATGGCGTGGAACGCTGGTGTTTTAAAAATGCCGATTTGGGCGTTTCATGGATTAAATGACGTGGTGGTTTCTCCCAGTCATACAATTGAAATGATTGAAAAATTAAAGAACTCAAACCCTGAACTAAAATTTGATTTATATGAAGGGGTGGGACACAATTCATGGGAATTGGCTTTTTCCACAGAGTTGCTAGAGTGGTTTTTTACACACAAAAAAGCGGAGTGAAATTCACTTCGCTTTTTATTTTTATCACTACACTATGTATTGTCGCACAAAATCTGTTCACGGTATCAATGTTTATTTTATGCGTAAATTATAAAATCAAAGCGCAGATTTTATTGCCTTCACCCAGCCGTCAACTTTATACCTACCGTTAGCAGAACTTGTAGACTGCATCTTTATGCAAGGTATTTTACAGTTAGGGTTAAACTTTATAAAAGTTTGGTAAGATAAATTTCCGTTGCATAATATTAGTTTTAAGTTGGGGTATTTCAATAAAACTTCATTAAAGTCAACGGGTATACTATTATCTTCAGTAATATCGGAATCCTTACTTGACGTTATGGTGCTACTTTTTATAACGTCCCAAAGCGCAACGCCGTGTCGCAATAAAAATTCTTTTCTTCCACTTATATCTTTAGGAACGGTTTCGCCAAAAACGCTTGATAACATATTCCAAAATCTATTTTGCGGATTGCCGTAATAAAACCCTTGTTCGCGTGATTTTATGCTTGGAAAACTGCCGAGTATTAAAACTCTACTATTATCGTCTATTACAGGTTCAAAACCTTGATGCCACATTATTAAGCCACCTTCCAGTCGTTAGGCAAAGTTCTATAATTTTTAAACCACGCGGTATCTTTTAATAGAGTTGCGTTATTAGAACATTCTACCATAACGCCGCTTTCTTCAGAGATGACAACTATATTGCCGTTTAAAAGTTGATAATTACCTTTATTATCATATTTGTCGTCAGAAGTATCGCTAGGGGTATCTTGCCCTTCAACTTGCACAATATCAATAGTTATAGGAACGTATACTTTTTCAGTATAAGGCGCAATAGCGTCTATATAACTTTGCGTTGGGAAAGTACCCTTTTTAATATCGTCAGAATATTCTACGCTACCAGCGCAACATTGCGCAACGCTAATATTAGGTTTAATTGCGCTCATAAACTTTTCGCAAGACGAAGTTGAAGAACCGTGATGCCCCGCCTTGTACAATTCGACTTTTGATAAATCATTATAATCCACCAAATATTCTTCGCCCTTTTCTTCTAAATCACCGGTAAAAATAAATTTACGCGGGCCGTGATGGAACTGCACGCAAACTGAATAATTGTTTTCAGTTGACGCGTCGTGGTCGTAAAAATAATTATAAAGAATTTCAAGTTTAATATTGCCGTCGTCACTTAAATTAAATATTCTTTGCCCACCGTTAATATTATTATAGCAGTCGAGTGCGTTATAATGTTTTGCGCCAAGCGAAACTTCCGCGCTTCTTTCCGCTTGATAGGTTGAATATAATTTTGAAGTGCTTTCAGTTTTTGGGAAATCAATAATTACGCCAACTTCAAATAAATCGAATAAACTTCCGTTTTCTTCTGCAAAGCCTGCAATATGGTCTTCGTGTGCGTGCGTTACGATAACGTATTCTAATTTATCATCAGTCACGTATTTATTTAAATAATTTTCAATATCGTCTATACTGCTAGTATTACTTCCTGCATCAATCAAAATATCGTTTTCCCCCGCTTTAACGTAAACGCAATCGCCAGCGTATTCGTTGCCGAGCATTACGAAATGGAAAGAAATATCGCCTTTTGCTTCAATAAACGGCTCTTCTTCTTTAAAATAAGTGTTATAAACGTAATAACCTGCAATTATTATAAGCAACAAAATTATAGACAATATAATTGAAGTTAATGATAGTTTTTTTCTTCTATATCTACGCCTTGCCATAAAATCCTCCTTTAATATAACGGCGCGCTTAATTATAAGCGTGCCGTGCTAAATTACAATAAATGCGCCCTTAAATCTTCTTCAGATTCCGGTGATAAATATTTAAGCGGTATATCAAAAACGGTAACGCAACCCGTTTTGCCTTCTTTTGAAAGCCTTGCAACCGCCCTTCCGTAAGCCGTCAAAACGCTTCCCGTAAATTCGGGGTTAGAATCTAATTTTAATGAAAGTTCAAGCAAGTGCGCGTTTTCTTCCGTGGTACTGCCAGAACGGAACACGAAACCACCGTGTGAAAGTTTTTGTTGCATCTTTTTAACTTCTTCTTCGGTAACGAAATTAACTATAGTATCGTAATCAGCAAAATAGTTGGGCATTTCTTTTATAGCCTTTTCTATTACCGCCTTATCCGCAGTATCTTCTACCGCCACGAAACATTCACGCAAATGCTTATCTCTAGTTTTAAGGTTTGGGTTTTCACCGTTTCTTACGGATGATAGCGCCTGTTCTTTTGGTATAGTATATTGAATTGCGTTTTTTACGCCAGCAATTCTTCTTATTGCGTCACTATGACCTTGTGAAACGCCTTTTCCCCAAAAAGTATAATCATTACCGTTAGGTAAAACCGCGCCAAACAACATTCTTGCAATAGAAAATACGCCCGGGTCCCAACCGATACTTATCGCGCCGAGAGTGCCGTTTTCTTTTGCAACTTTATCAAGTTTATAAAAGTATTCGGGAATTTTGGCGTGAGTATCAAAAGAATCAACAGTATTAAAATCTTTTAATATCCCCGCGGTGTTATTCGGCAAATCCGTAGCGCTACCACCGCAAAGTAAAAGCACGTCAACCTTGCCTTTAAACTCAATAAGTTTTTCTATAGAATAAACGGGGAAATTTATTGCAGGTTTAACGCTTTCAGGCGCGCGACGGGTAAATATCCCCACGCACTCCATATCTTTTGCTTGACTTACCGCAAGGGCAACACCCCTGCCCAAATTGCCGTAACCAACGATACCGACTTTAATCATAATAATACACCTTTAAGTTTTTTTCGCTTATATTTTACTACCTTTTATGAGAATATAACAAGCGTTTTAACAAAAGTTTTATTTATACGCAACATTAAATTTC
>JAFVOV010000021.1 GCA_017505675.1 Clostridia bacterium | reverse complement strand
GCGCCTATGGTGCATTGGCCTGAAGTTATTATGACTTATGAAAAAACGGAAAAGGTTTTATTTTCCGCTGATGCGTTCGGCAAGTTCGGCGCGCTTGATGTTGAAGAAGACTGGGCTTGTGAAGCCAGAAGATATTATATCGGCATAGTTGGAAAATACGGCGTTCAGGTGCAGAGCGTTTTAAAAAAGGCGCAAGCGCTTGATATTAAAACTATCTGCCCGTTGCACGGCCCTATATTACAAGAAAATTTAGGGTATTATTTAAATCTTTATAATATTTGGTCAAGTTATACCCCTGAAGAAGAAGGCGTCCTTATTGCGTATACTTCCGTTTACGGCAATACCAAAAAAGCAGTTTTAGAACTTGAAAAAGCGTTGACTAAAGGCGGTTGCAAAAAAGTTGTGGTTACCGACCTTGCTCGTAGCGATATGGCTGAAGCGGTAGAAGATGCGTTTAGATATTCAAAACTAGTGCTTGCAACCACTACTTATAACGGAGATATTTTCCCGTTTATGCGTGAATTTATAAATCATCTTACTGAAAGGAATTATTCTAATAGAACGGTTGGTTTTATAGAAAACGGAAGTTGGGCGCCTATTGCTACAAAAGTTATGGCGGGAATGCTAGAAAAGAGTAAAAACTTAAAGTTCACCGAAAATAACGTTAAAATAACTTCAGCGTTAAACGAAGAAAGTAAAGCGCAACTTATTGCGCTTGCAAAAGAATTAATATAAGGAGTAATAAATATGAACAATTATGATTTTTACGCAGGTTTTGCCCGCGTTGATATAACGCCGTCTTTAGACGTGCCTATTATCGGCTATTACGTTGAGCGTAAAGTAGAAGGCGTGCTTGATAATTTGGAAGTCAATGCAGTGGCTCTTAAATTAAAGGATAAAAAAGCATTATTTTTATCCGTTGATAATTGCGGTGTTGAAAAGCACGATATCAAAGTTATAAAAGAAATGATTTTTAATTCCGTTGGGCTTTTGAGTGATGAAATTTTTATTCATTCTACGCACACCCACACAGGACCGGGCGCAAGCCTTACTTTTGGTGAAAACGACCCTTTGCTTAAAGAATATAAAATTAATCTTTTTTCAAAATGCGTTCTTGCGGCAAACCTTGCTCTTCAAGATTTAAAGCCAGCAAAAATGGGTTACGGTATAGGCGAAGCAAAAAACGTTGCGTTCGTTCGCCGTTTTAAGATGAAAGACGGCTCTATTCAAACCAACCCCGGCGTAAATAATCCCGACATTTTGCATCCGCTTGGCGACGTTGACGAAAGGGTAAACGTTATTAGAATTGATAGGGAAAACGCGGAAACCATAGTTTTTGCAAACTTTGGTAATCACCCTGATACCGTTGGTGGAAGTAAAATTTCAGGCGACTGGCC
Organism: Clostridia bacterium; assembly: GCA_017505675.1. Classification (GTDB taxonomy): domain Bacteria; phylum Bacillota; class Clostridia; order Christensenellales; family Borkfalkiaceae; genus UBA1259. The sequence continues at coordinate 11,382 of JAFVOV010000021.1, read as the reverse complement.
TAACTTTACAAGAAAGTTTGTTGAAAGAGCCATTGAAAATACAAAGTGCATATTCTTTAACGGATGTCAAGGTGACGTAAACCACGTTAACGTTCACCCGCAAGCGGGCGATTTTAACGATATGTTCCACGATTTTGACGGTTGTTCACGCGGTTACGGACACGCAAGGCATATCGGCAGAGTGGTAGCCGCAGGCGTTATGCAAGTTTACGATAAAGTTAATTACGTAAAGGTTGATAGCCTTAAAACCATAACCAAAACGGTAAAAATTGCATCTAACAAAGCAACGCCCGAACAGTTGCCTATGGCTAAAGAACTTTTAGCGCTCCACAAAGCGGGTAAAGATGACCAAATCCCCTATAAAGGAATGATGCTAACCACGGTTGTTGCCGAAGCAAAGAGAATGGTTAATTTAGAAAACGGGCCAGATTATTATACTCTAACGCTTACGGGTGTTCGTTTAGGCGAGGCTTATTTTATAGGTTTACCGGGCGAACCTTTCACGGGTATAGGCAGGGCTATTAAAAAGGCAAGCGAAAACGGAATTGTTTTGCCGTGTTGTATAGTAAACGATTCTGCAGGGTATTTCCCCACGAAAGAAGCGTATGACGAAGGCGGTTACGAAGCGCGCAGTTCGGTTTTTGCGCCCACCGTTGCAGAAACGCTAATTAAAGCGTCGGAAGAAATGATTAAAGAATTGAATTAAACTAATTCGCACCGTTTTTATATAGCGGTGCGATTATTTTTTATGCAAATTGCATAAAAGACTTTTTTTTAATTGTAATTTTACTAAAAAAATGATATTATCTTATTGTTAGGCTCTAACGCAACTAACGGTTGATAAAGTGCAAATAAAAAACTACGCAATAGGTCGTTAAAGTCCTTGTTAATATGTAAACTATTAACTTCGGGCGTTTGTCTACTCTTGCTTGCTTTTTATCCACCCTTTTAAATCAACCATTTATTGCGCCATCGCCTATTATTAAAGTCAAATAAGGTATAATATGGATGCGGATATAAGGATATTTATTAACGGCATAAGGGAAAAAACGGGGATTGATTTTTCCGTTTACGACGCGGGTGGTGAATTTATTGCGGGGTGTGATAACGCAAAGTCAACCGTTCCTACTGATTTTGAAGGCGTCGTTACCGATAAAGAAAATAACAGAACTCTATTTTTAATAAAATATAAAAGCAAATGCTTTATAGGCAGTATTCAAGGCATAGGCGCTACGGAAAAAAATTACGCGTATTTAATAGGCGAACTTGCAGAAAACTCGTATTTTAAAGAATACGGTCTTTCTCGTTCGGATTTTTGCAAGGCAATTCTTTTAGGCGAAACCAACCATTCGCAGATTTCAAGGTATATGCGTAAATATTCAATGCGTGATATGCCCGCGTTCGTTTTAGTTATAAGCGTTCCGGAAAAACATTCTAAAGAAGTTAAAGAATTACTGAATAATTACGGCTCTGAAGGGTTAGACTTTATGGTTAGGATAGACGACGGGCAATTTGCTTTCGTTAAGTTCGTTGACGAAGAAAGTAACGAGTATCAGTCATCCACCGAATACGCAGAGTTTTTAAAGCAGTCCGTTTATGAAGAAACGGGCGCGCATATTCGTATCGCTATCGGCGGAACGGTTAAGACGGTTGCCGATTTAAGCACTTCTTTTTTACAAGCAATGACGGCTGTTAGAATGAGAAACGCCATTGATTCTAGGGGTGATATTCATTCGTTTAAAGAATACGTTTTAATTAAAATGCTTGAAGATTTGCCCAAATATAAACTTAATGAAAATTTAGAAACGCTACTTGATTCCGGCGCTAGGGAAATTTTTAGCGACGAAGAAATGATAAACACCGCTGAAGAATTTTTGGAAAACAGTTTAAATATAAGCGAAACTTCAAGAAAATTATATCTTCACAGAAACACTTTAACTTATAGGCTTGATAAAATAGAAAAGGCTACGGGGCTTAATATTCGCAAATTTTCAGATGCCGTAACTTTCCGTTTGATAACCATACTTTCAAGATTAGTCAGGTAAATTTATGGAAAATAATATTAAAAACCGTCCGCAAAAGAAAAAAAAGACAAAGTTAATCGTATCGTTAATAACGGTTTTAGTCGTTTTGGTTTCTTTCGTGGGCGGCTATTTTTTTAGATATTTAATTGAAAAGAAAGAAGTAACCGTAACTAGTGATTTGGTTAGAATTATTGAAAATTTCGGTTACGTTTTTGACCCGAAAACAGGTGAAATGCGTGAATTAACTGAAAGTGATTACGCAGACGCTTTAGTAAACGGTCTTTTAGATGAATATTCCGCTTATTACGACGAACAAGAATATAAGGCGTTACAGCAAAAAAGCAAAGGCAATTATAGCGGTTACGGCTTTTCTATTTATACTGAAAGCAATATAATTTACGGCGTAACGGGTAATTCCCCTGCAGAGTTAGTAGGTCTAAAAGCAGGTGATAAAATTATTTCTGCAAATATTGACGGCGGTGAACCTATAACCATTATAAAAGCAACGGACTTAACTTCTCTTATTGCAACGGGTACGGAAAATTCCGTGCTTAATTTAACGGTTGATAGAGACGGTGAATTTAGTGGAAAAAGTTTTTCTTTTTCGGCTTATGATTTTACCGCGTCTTACGTAAGTTACTATGATAGCGAGATGCGTTTCGTTTTCCGCGCGGATAATGACGGCTTAAAAGGCGTAAGCGATAGTAGCGAAAGGATGAGCGTTTTAAGCGCAAACGTGGCTTATATAAAATTAGACCACTTTGAAGGTGGCGCGGCAAGTCAGTTGAAAAAAGCGCTTGATTTTATGAAAGAGCGCGGAAGAACTAAACTAATTTTAGACCTTCGCGGAAACGGTGGCGGGTATATGGACGTTTTAACTGAAGTTGCATCTTGCTTAATTTACAATAACGGGGAAAAGAACACGGCGGTTGCTCTCACAGAGAGTAAAACGGGCAGTGAAACTTATTCTTTTAAAAAGAGTAATTTTTATGAGAATATTGAAGAAATTGCCGTGCTTGCAAATTCGGATACCGCGTCTGCATCAGAATGTTTAATAGGCGCTATGCTAACTTACGGCGATAGGTTTAGTAAGGATAATTTGATTATAGAAAAAAATGCTGATGGCGTTGCAAGAACTTACGGCAAGGGTATAATGCAAACAACTTACTGGCTACTTAAAGGCGGGGCGTTTAAACTTACCACCGCGCGCGTGTTGTGGCCGGATAAAACCACTTGTATTCACGGCGTAGGCATAATAGCGGAAGGCGCTAACGCAACGGAAAAGGGGAACAGCGCGATATTGCGAGCCGTAGAAGTTTTATCTTAAACGTCTGCCGTATCGTAAAAATACCTATTTAGCGTATAAACTATATTTTTATCTGCAATATTTGCGATAGGCTTTAAGCCTTCGCCTAGCCCGACGTGTTCCGTCGGGTTTTTATTTTCGTTCATTTTCATAAATTGCTTTACTATCGGGGCGAGCGTTTCTGGCGAAAGGCTATTTAACGCCTTTTTTATATCAAAAGAATTGTCTTTTAAAATATTTATTATAGGCTCTAAAATGCCACCGCCAAAATTTTTTGATATTAAAGATAATAAAAATTGTAATATTTCCATAATCTCTCCGCTAACATTATAGTATATGTTAAACATAAAATAAAATTGAAAAAATTTTATAAGGAGATTTTTATGGACGATTTTAACAGTTACGCAAAGAAAAGCGGTGGTAACAAGGGTAACGGCGCGCCTGATAATATAATGAAATTAGTAACTTCACTTGCAAATAAGTTTGATGGTAAAAGCCAAACCGAACTTATTAAAGCCATTTACGACGAAGCAAAAAGGGGCAAAGAACAAGGCACTTTATCAAATGCGGATATAGATAATTTCGTTAATATGTTATCCCCTATGATAGACGCGCAAAAGCGGAAAATTTTGTTTAAGGTTGCAGAAGAAATTAAAAAGATTTAACTTCGCCAACAATTTTATTTACCGCTTTAATAAAATAATTTATCTCACTTGAAGAATTTTGCACGGCAAGGCTAATTCTTATTAAGCCCGTTTTATCAGTACCGTAATATTTATGCGTAAGCGGAGCGCAATGTAGCCCACCGCGCACGGCAATATCGTAGTCGGCGTTTAGCGTGTCGGCAATATCCGTGCTGTCTTTATCTAATACGGAAAAGGCAATAATTCCAGCAGGGTTGGGGGTAGAGTAAACCTTTACCCCCGAAATTTGGTGTAAGCCAAAAATTGCATATTCGGTTGCAGAATATAGGTGTTTGGAAAAATTAGAAAGGTTTTTGCTTATAAAGTCAACGCCTTCTTTTAGGGCGGCTATGGCGGGCAAGTTGTGTGTGCCTGCTTCAAGTTTTTCAGGGTAGATTGACGGCTGATTTAGATTAAAAGATTCGCTACCCGTTCCGCCGTAAATCAGCGGTTCAACCGTAACGCCTTCACAAAATAGTAGCGCGCCACTACCCATAATGCCGTAAAGCCCTTTATGCCCTGCAAGCGCAAGCATAGAAATACCGTCTTTAATTAAATCAAGCGGAATATGCCCACCGCCTTGCGCGCCGTCAACAAGGTATAAAAGGTCGCGTTCTTTTGCAATTTCGCCTATTTTTCTTACGGGTAAAATTTCACCCGTAACGTTAGATACGGCTGTGGTTATAATAAGATAGGTGTTTGCTTTAACGGCGTTTTTTATTGCAGTTAAAATATTGGTGTTTTCCGTAGGTGAAACTACGTCAAGTTCAATAAGCCCTTGATTTTTAAGCGCTGTTAGCGGGCGCAGAACGGAGTTGTGTTCAAAAGTGGTGGTTACTATATGCCCGCCCGTTTTAAGAGTTCCAAATATAGCAAGGTTAAGCGCTTCGGTACAGTTTTTGGTGAAAATAACGCGGTCTAAAGGCGCGTTAAAAAACGAACCTAAAGATTCCCTTGCGCTTGAAATTATCTGCGCGCCTGTAATTGATAAGCGGTGACCGCTTCTTCCGGGGTTTGCCGATAAATAACGTATAACGTTTTCAGCGGCGTCAGTTACTGCTCTCGGTTTAAATCCGCCGGTTGCGGCGTTATCAAAATATATCATAAAACACTCCTTAACGGGTAACAAAATAATCGTTTGCTTAATAATATATTGTATAAAGGAAATATTCCTTTTATGCCAAGGAGGAAAGTTTTATGGAATACGTTGTAACGGCGTTCCGTTCCCGTGAGCATACCGTACGATTTTATGAATTTTTACGTTCAAATAATATCCCGTGCGAAATCGTCAACACGCCTAAAGAAGCGGGCGTAGGGTGCGGACTTTCAGTTAAAGTTTCAAAACAAAACTTTTCAGCGGTAAAAAGAGCGGTGCACGCGGCAGCGTTAAAGTCTTTTGCAGGTTTCTTTTTAGTATCGGTAATAGGCGGAAAACGTATCGTAAGAACAATTTAAAGTTAAACCGCTTTGAAAAACGCTTGTAAAATCCCCGTTGCTTGTGTTAAACTATGAGTGGTAAAAAATATGAACAAAAAAACTGCTAAACTTATAGTCCAAAAGTTATCGGGGGTGTTTACGGACAAGCCCGCGCTCAATTTTTCCACGCCGTATGAACTTTTAATTGCGGTAATACTTTCCGCGCAATGTACGGATGAGCGTGTTAATAAAATCACCCGTGAACTTTTTAAAGAATATAACACTCCGCAAAAGATGCTATCCTTATCTCAAAGCGGATTAGAAAAGTTTATATATTCTTGCGGGCTTTATAAGTCAAAGGCAGAGCATATTTTAAGCGCAAGTAAAGATATAATAGAAAAATTCGGCGGTGAAGTGCCGAATAATTTAGAAGATTTGCGTTCGCTTGCGGGTGTGGGCAGAAAAACGGCAAACGTAGTTTTTAGCGTAGCGTTTAAAGGCAACGCTATAGCCGTTGATACTCACGTTTTTAGGGTGTCAAACCGCATAGGTTTAGTAAACGCAGACAACGTTTTTAAAACCGAAAAAGGCTTGATGGAAATTCTTGATGAATCGGACTGGTCAAGGGCGCATCATTACTTAATATATTTGGGCAGAAGTTTTTGCAAGGCGTCAAAGCCAGACTGCGCATCCTGCCCGATAAGCGCAGAATGCTTAAAAAAATTAAAAAGGTGAATTATGTTTATAGATAGAGCGTTAATAACTATAAAAGCAGGTGACGGGGGTAGTGGTATTACTTCTTTCGTTCATTATAAAGGTAAGGTTTCCGGTGGACCTGACGGTGGTGACGGCGGAAAGGGCGGTGACGTTATTTTTGTTGCCGACCAACATTTATCTAGCCTTGCTGATTATTATTATAAAACTAAATACGTTGCGGAAAACGGAGAGGCGGGCGGTTCTAAAAACTGTTTTGGTAAATCTGGCAAAGACCTTATTTTGCGCGTTCCGTTAGGTACTGTTATTAAGGACAGGCAGACGGGCGGTATTATTGCCGATATGTTTACTGACGGGCAAAGTAAAGTAGTTTTAACCGGTGGTGACGGCGGTAAAGGCAACGCGCGTTTTACTAACGCAAGAAGGCACACCCCACATTTTTCTCAAACGGGTGAAAAAACCGAAACGAAGCAAGTTATATTAGAACTTAAAACTATTGCGGACGTAGGGCTTGTAGGCTTTCCGAACGTTGGTAAAAGTACGATTTTAAGTAAAATTACTAGGGCGCGCCCCAAAATTGCAAATTATCATTTTACCACGCTTTCACCAAATCTCGGCGTGTGCGATTATTATGATAATCAGTTTATTGTTGCGGATATCCCCGGCTTAATTGAAGGCGCAAGCGACGGCGCGGGGCTTGGCATAGAGTTTTTAAAGCATATTGAAAGAACGCGTATGTTAGTTCACGTGGTTGACGTTTCCGGTGTAGAGGGGCGTGACCCGTACGACGATTATTTAAAAATTAACGCCGAACTTAAAAGTTACAGCAAAGAACTTTCAAAACTTAAACAAATAGTGGTTGCTAATAAACTTGACGTTTACGGCGCGGATGAAAAGTTTAAAGAATTTAAAGAAAAAATAGGCAGAAAACATAAAATAATTTGCGTTTCCGCCGTGACGGGTGAAGGGCTTGACCAACTTAAAAAAGCAGTTTTTGACGTTTTAAGTAAACTTCCGCCATTAAAGCCGTTAGAATTTGAAGAATTTAATTACGTTAAGCCCGATAGGCTTGAATATGAAATCTTCAAAGAAGGCGAAACTTTCGTTATCGAAGGCACGCTTGTTGAAGTTCTTAAACGAAACGTGGTTATGGACGATATGCACTCGCTTGCTTACTTCCATAAAGTATTGCGTGACCGCGGTATTATTAAGGAACTACGCGCAATGGGCGCAACGGATAAATCCACTATTATTATAGGTGGAGAAGAATTTGAATTTGTTGATTAAAGGAGAAAGAATAATGTTGACTTCAAAACAAAGAAGTAATTTGCGTTCTATCGCGCAAAAAATAGAGCCTGTTACCCAAGTGGGTAAATTAGGCGTGAATGACGCGCTTATTGAAAGCCTTGATAAGGCAATAGAAAAAAGGGAAATTATAAAGGTTACCGTTTTAGAAAATTCCGACCTTATCCCCAAAGAAGCAGGGTTTATAATTGCGGAAAAACTTTCTGCTGAATTTGTTTGCGGTACGGGCAGAAAGTTGGTGTTTTATAGAAGAAGTTCTAACCCAAAAGTAGAACATATTGAATTTTAAGAAAGTTCTTCTCTGCCGAAAAGTTTTAAAATTAACGCGGTTAATAAAAATACCGAACCGCAAATAATATAGTAAAGTTTTATAGGTACGAAATAACTCATCATTAAGAAAATCAAGCCGAAAGAAAAATACTTTCCGGCTTTTTTCTTTGAAAAAAACGCCGTAGATATTTGTTTTTTAAGCGGTACTTTTTCTGGAAAATTAAATTTAATTTTAGGCAAAAAATCAATGCTTGATAAAAATTTAAAAACTGATTCTGCTTTAACTAAAGTTACTTTGCCGTTAAATCTTTTACAAAAATCTTCAAGTTCTTTATCCGCTATAGAAGTGAAAATATAAGACTTTTCAATATTGCCTTTTAAGTTAAACGCGCGCACTACGTCCGCTTTTTTTGCGCCTTCCGCGCCCATTTTAATAAGAGTTGCGCATTTTTCTTTAAGTATATAGATAGCGCCGTTTTTGCGCGTTGGGGCGTAACCTGCCTTAATAAACGCGTGGCAGAAAAATTCGTTCTGCTCGGTTTGAGTATATAGCGCTAATTGTGAAAGCATAATATCAAGCGCGTCTTTTTCGGCTTTTTTTAGCGTGTTTTTTTTGCGCTTTTCGGTAATTTTCTTAAAGGCGATTATCGCAATGGGAATTGAAAGTATTACAGAAAAAGCAATAGCAAAGCGTTTATCTATAAAATAGTTTAATACCACAAATGCAAGTAAAAAAGATATAAAAGCGGAAAAGCATACGTCAATTATTAAAGAAAATGAAAGTTTCATAAATCACTCCGATTTGTTTTCCGTGATTATACCCTGAAAAAATATTTTTATTCAAAATTATGTTTAACGCTAAAAACCGACGGCATTTTTACAATTAAATTATTGCTTTAACCTTGCCGATTATGTTATAATATAAAAAATATTACTATTATGAAAAAAGTCGGAATTTTAGGCGGTACGTTTAACCCCGTTCACGTTGAACACGTCAACCTAGCGTTAAGCGCCGTAGAAGAACTTAATCTTGATGAACTTATAGTTATGCCAACTTATATTTCTCCGCACAAAACGGAAGCGAGCGCGCCTGCGGAGAATAGGCTTGATATGCTTAAAATTGCTTTTAAAGATTACGATAAAATTACCGTAAGTGATTACGAGATTGAAAAGCAAGGCAAAAGTTTTACTTACCTTACCGTAGAGCATTTTAAGAGTCAAGGCGATATTGACCTTTATTTTATAGTTGGCGGTGATATGCTTACCGACTTTAAGACTTGGAAGTTCCCTGAAAGGATACTTTCCGCTTGTACGCTTGCCGTTTTTGACCGTGAAGAATTTTTCACCGATTACGCCCTTGAAGAAGAATATTTTATGGAAAATTTCCACAAAAAGTTCGTTAGGTTATCTTATCGCGGTAAAGACGCTTCGTCTACGAAAATACGCGTTTATTCTTCGTTTTCGCTACCGCTTGACGGTATAGCGCCTGACGGGGTTGGGGAATATATTAGTAAATGCGGTTTATACGGTGGGGATAAATATACTAATTTTATTAAAAAATATTTACCGCCCAAAAGGGTAAAACACACGGCAGACGTTCTTATTTGTGCGCTTAAAAAAGCAAAAAGCCTTAAACTTGATACTGAAAAAGTTAAAATTGCCGCTACTTTGCACGACTGCGCAAAATATTTAGATTACACTAAAATAGAAGGTTTCGTTCTGCCGGACGGCGTTCCTGCGCCGGTTGTTCACTCGTATCTAGGCGCGTTCGTTGCAGAAAAGTATCTTGGCGTTACTGATGAAGAAGTGCTTGACGCAATACGCTATCACACTTCTGGTAAAGCGGAAATGTCAACGCTTGGTAAACTTATATTCGTTGCGGATATGGTTGAAGAAGGTAGGGATTACGACGGGGTAGAAGTTCTACGCGCGCTTTATGAAAAAGATGATTTTGAAAAATGTTTTATAGAGTGCTTAAAGGAAGAATTTTTGCACCTTATAAATAAAAAACAATATATATACGCAGAAACTATTAACGCGTTTAATTATTATGTAAAAAACTAAAGGAAGTATATTATGAAAGCACAAGAATTCGTAGAAAAAATTTGCGCGGTTTTAACCGACCACAAGGCTGAAGACGTTTTAAGTATTGACGTTAGGGGGAAGACTGAAGTTGCCGATTATTACGTTGTGGCAAGCGGTAGGTCAATGACGCAAACGCGCGCTCTAATTGAATACGTAGAAATGGAAATGGATAAAATAGGCGTTGCGCCCGTTCGCCGTGACGGCGTGCGTGAAGGCAGATGGGCAGTTTTAGATTACGGTGACGTTATAGTTCATATCTTTAATGATGAAACAAGATTATTTTACCATCTTGAAAACCTTTGGGGTGACGATAAAAATATCGTAAGATATTAAGAAGACTTTTTAAAATAAATTCTATTTATTTCTGATGGGTCTAATTCAATAGTGCGTACTGTTTTTGGTCGTTTTTTTGCTACGGGCTGTTTCTTTTCAGGCTCGTTATTGACGGGCGGTGGGCTTTTAGGGAATTTTGCTTTTACGGCAATAATTATCAGTTTAACCCCTAAAGTTAATAAAAACGATAGAGCGAATAAAAGTAACGTACACAAAAAATCAATGATAAAATAAGATTTCATATTTCACCTCAAAAAAATTTTAGCATTTAATTTTGGTGAATTAGTGAAACTATTTGTTGATAATTGAAATTTTTTATCACAATATTATGGTGAGAATATGTTAAAAACGAAAAAAAAGAAAACAGAAGAAGTTTTAGAAGTAAAAGAAGAAAAAGTTGAAACGGTTGATGAAACTTCAACCCCCGCTATAGAAGAAGTTAAGGCTTTGCCTGAAGAAGAAAAGGCAATAGAACCCGTTAAAGAAAAAAAGAAGGGCAAAAAGAAAAAAGACGAAGTCTCGCCTAATCCGTTTAAAGATAAATCTTTTGACGAACTTATGCCCCCTATAGTTATGCCCACGGACGTTGCAACCGTTGATAAAAAGACTTCTGATAACGTTGAAGAAGATTTGTTTAAAGGTTTGGCGGCGCTTTTCGGCGTTAGCGTTGAAGAAATTAAGGAAGAGTGCTTTAATTATCAAGTTAAAAAGTTTATGTCGAAAATGGGTAAACTTATCGTAAGGTATAACTTGGGTGAAGCAGACCTTGAAACGGCAATGCTCAATTCTTTCGCGATAAGTTCGGGCGGGGTTTTCGTTGCGCCTATATATCTTAAAGAGTGCGCCTTAAACTCTAAAAAGCACCGTTTAGACGGCGTAACCGTTGGTTCGGTTATAGATTTTCCGTTTGGCGAAAGTTCTTTTAAGAGTAAAGTTCAAGCGGTAAGGGAAGGTATGAAAATCGGCGTTGACGAAGTTTTAGTGACTATCCCCAACGTGCTTTTTTCCGAGCAAAATTATAAAGAACTTAAAAAACAAGTTAAAAAAGTAGGCGGAATTTTTAAGGAAGGTTCTGGGATAATTTTAAACGCAACCGATTTAGACGACGCTTGTATTAAAAAAGCGGTAAGGCTTATAAATAAAACCAGACTTTCGTTTATAACCTTTGCGTTTGGCGAAGCAACGCTAGAAGAAGTTAAAAACAAAATGGAAGTGGTTAATAAATATCGTGGGGCTAAAAAGGTGC
>JAFVOV010000020.1 GCA_017505675.1 Clostridia bacterium | reverse complement strand
TATCCCCTGTGCTACCAGCCGTAATTTCAGTTACGGTATTATCACCATCTTTCCAACCGATAAATTTAAAACCATCACGAGTTGGATTTTTAAGAGTTATTGTTTCGCTCTCTACGGTATAAGTTGCAGGGTTATCAGTATGGTTTACTCCGTTCTCTCCAAGAACGTAAGTTATATCATAAATTTCTAACCATTCAGCAGTTAAAGTTTTATTGCCAGTACTACCAGCCGTAATTTCAGTCACGGTATTTTCGCCATCTTTCCAACCAACAAATTCAAAGCCATCACGCGTTGAATTTTTAAGAGTTATTGTTTCGCTCTCTATAGTATACGTTGCAGGGTTATCAGTATGATTTACTCCGTTCTCACCAAGAACGTAAGTTATTTGATATTGCGCTAATCTCCAAGTTGCAGTAAACGTCTTGTTACCCGTGCTACCTTTTGCAATTTGCGTTGCAATAAGTTCGTCTTCTTTCCAACCTGTAAATTCATACCCAGTTTTAGTGGGCGCTTTAAGAATTATAGTTTCACTTTCAATATTATAGGTTGCGGGATTATCAATATCGTTAGTTCCATCATTTAACACGTAAACTATATCGTAATCAATAGTTTGCCATACTGCCGTAAACGATTTATTACCCGTGCTACCCTTTGCAATTTCAGTTACGGTGTTATTACCTTCCTTCCAACCGACAAAGTTATATCCGTTACGGGTGGGGTTCTTTAAGGTAATAGCCCCACTTTCTACCGTATAAACGGCAGGGTTTTCAGCGTGGTTAGTTCCGCCGTCTAAAACGTAAGAAATGGTATAATTTTTAACGTTCCATTTAGCGGTTAAAGTAGTATCCGCCTGAATTGAAAGTTCAAAATTCCATTTGGTAGTATCGTTTAAATACCAACCGCCAAACTCATAACCAGCCTTTTCAGGCGCTGTCGGTTCTACGGCGTATCCGCCTTCTTCAACGGTTTGCTCTGCCACTTGACTTCCACCGAGCGTGTTAAACGTAACCGTATATTCGGTCTTACTTGGTGGCGCAGTAACGCAAGCGCTTAAACTTGCTACCGCAACTAGCGCGGTGAGCAACGTCAATAAAACAATTAAAATTCGTTTTTTCATATTCCCTTCCTCATCAAAAAGCACTTTTTGTGCATATTTATATTATTTTATCATCTTTAATAGTATTAGTCAAATAAAATAAGCAATTCATTTTTTTGTAAAAAAATACGCAAAAACTTAATTTTGCGTATCAATTAAACTAATTTTCAGTTGCTTTAGTATTATTTTTGTTTTTGAAATATTTTATCAGCGCAACGGTTACCGATAACACTACTACTATCGCCGTTAAAATAAGCAACAAATAGAACACGGGCGACCATTCTCCGTAATGGTCGGAAATCGCGCCAAGCCCTACTGACGAAATGGTGCTACCAACGTAACAACAGCCGTTTAGTATACCACCCAAAAAGCCGGAATTTGCCTTATCCCTTAAACTTAACGGCAGAATACTTGTAACCACGTTGTTTGCTCCGCTCATAAGTAGCGCCAAGCACCCAAACGCTATTAAAACCACTATCCAAAGCGGAGTATTTAAAAAGCCTATTATAGTGCCAACGAGTATGGTTGCCGTTATAAATAGAATTGCTATAAGCGCAGTATATTCTTTAACTTTTTTATTAAGTCTAACAACTAGCGCCGTACCAAACACCGCAAGAACGGGTAAAACAAGGGTGAGAATTATTGATAAACTTTCCGAAAGCGTATAAGTATCGAATAATATTTTAGGCACCCAAGTTGAAAGACCGTCTTTAATAAAGTTTATGATAATTGCAAAGATACCGAAAAGTATTAAAATTTTAATAACGGATTTATCGCCTTTCTTCTTTTCAATGTTAGCGGTATCCGCCGTTCCTGCAAGAACTTCCGCCGCGTTTTTATGAGTAATTTTATCGTAAATAAATACCCAAACCAAAGCAGATGCCGTCATCAATACCGCGCCCGTTAAGAAAGCGAACCTAAACCCGCCAAAAAGCGCAAGAGCCGCGCTTAACGTGTATGATAAAAGCGTTCCTACGCCCGCCGTAGTGCTCATTGCGATTACTGCTTTTTTAATATGGTTTTCATCTAAATTCCTTGAAAGAACCATAAGTAACGACGACCACAAAACCGATTGCGCAATGCCGTTAATGAGCCATAAAAACTTTATGTAAGAAAAAGGTAACACGCCTAAATAAACCACAGCGTTAATTATTGAAGAAATTATAAGCGCACCGCTTAAAACGTATTTTACGTTATAGAATTTGCATAATAAACCGTTTATAATCTGACCTGCGCCGTAAGCAAAAAAGAAAAAGGAAGTTGCAAGCCCCATTTCAGTATCCGAAACGCCGTAAAAAATAGACATAGGCAATATGTTAGAATTGTAACTATATCTACCCAAATAAGCGCTAACGTATAGTAGCCAAGCCATAAAAATAAGCGATTTTTGTTGCTTGCTAGTCATTTTTTTACCTACCTTTTGAAATTACTTTATATATAATAGCACTTTAAAAAAATAAAAGCAATATTTTATTATTGCATTTTTTCATTTATTTGACACTAATATTAGAATTATATAAAATTATAAAAAACAATTCAATACTGTTTTTTGATAAAAATATTCTCCGCTTTGACATTTTTAACAACTTAAAATTATTTATTATTTTTGCTTGTTTTAATATATAAATTGTGTTATACTGTTAAAAAATCTTACCGCTATATAACAATTTATACGGTACAAGGAGCGTTTATGAACATTCTGCACATGAAATACGCTGTTGAAGTGGCTAACACCCGCTCAATAAGTAAGGCTGCGGAAAACCTTTACACTTCACAGCCTAATTTAAGCCGAGCAATAAAAACGTTGGAAAACGACCTTAAAATTAAAATTTTCAAGCGTTCCTCAAAAGGTTTAGAAATCACCATTGACGGCGAAGAATTTTTGCTTTATGCAAAAAACGCGCTCACCCAAATTAAAAAGATAGAAAGCATTTATGAAAGCAGAAATGAAAAAAAACTCCGCCTTTCCGTGTGTGTGCCTAGAGCAAGTTATTTTTCTTACGCCTTTTCAGAATTTGCTAAAGAACTTGACAACGAGTCTTCCGCAGAAATCGTTTATAAAGAAACAAACTCAATGCGCGCAATACTTAACGTTGTAAAAGAAGAATATGATTTAGGTATCGTACGCTATCAAAGCGCTTTTGAAAAATACTTTAGCACCCTGTTTGACGAAAAGAAGTTAAACTATAAAATGCTCAACGAATTTTCTTACGTAATGGCAGTTAATAAAAATAATCCGCTTGCAAAAAAAGACGTTATAGTTGCAGAAGACCTTGCAAGTTATACGGAAATAACGCACGGTGACCCCTACGTGCCGTCACTACCGCTTATAGACGTTAAAAGAGCGGAACTTTCTGAATTTTCAAAAAAGCGAATAATGGTTTTTGAACGTGGCGTGCAGTTTACGCTTTTAGAACAAGTGCCGAACACTTTTATGTGGGTATCCCCTATCCCGCAAGATTTACTTGACAGGTTTAACCTTGTAGAAAGAAAGTGTGACTTTAACACAAAAACTTATAAAGACGTTTTAATCTATAGAAAAAAATATCACCTAACTAAATTAGACCAAGAATTTATAGGTAAAATTGAAGGCGCAAAACGCAAATATTTTTAATCACCGGAGTATGAGACTAATATGAGAAAATTTGATACTAAAGTTCAACATCTAAAATATAAAGTGTTAAGAGAAGTTGCAAGGTTCGCTTGGGAAGGAACTTTGCAAGAAAATTTAATGAATATCCCCAAAATTATCGTTCCCGGAAAAACGCCCACT
>JAFVOV010000019.1 GCA_017505675.1 Clostridia bacterium | reverse complement strand
CTCATAACGGTATGATTAGTATATGCAACAGTTCTAGTTACGATACTCCAAGCAGCATCCCACGAATAGCCACGTTCATCCATAAGTATTCTCATAAGTTCAGGAATACAAAGCGCCGGGTGGGTATCGTTAATGTGTATAGCCGCCTTTTCAGGCAACGTATCTAACGAGCCATAGCGTTTAACGTGGTCTGAAACGATATCTTGAAGCGCCGCAGAAACTAGTAAATATTGTTGTTTTAACCTTAACGATTTACCTTCAAAATGGTTATCCGACGGATATAAAACCTTTGAAATTAAATCTGCTTCATTATCTTCTTGCATACTGCGGATATAATCGCCTTGAGAAAAGGTTTTCATATCAAAATCGCGTATGTTTTGCGCTTTCCATAACCTTAAAACAGAAACGGCTTCGCTATCTTTACCAGAAATCATCATGTCGTATGCAACTGCTTCAACTTCTTTAGCATCATAATGCGCAATTTTTAATCCGTCTTCCGTCCAGTATTCTTCTATATGACCATCAAATTTAACCTTAAAAGTCTTATCGAGTCTTTGAGTAAGCCAAACTTCTCCGCCAGGTAACCAAACGTCAGGTAGTTCCATTTGCCAACCGTCAACTATTTTTTGTTTAAAAAGACCGTATTCATATCTTATAGAATATCCCATTGCAGGATAATCTTGACTTGCAAGCGCATCCATAAAGCAAGCGGCAAGCCTACCAAGCCCGCCGTTGCCAAGCCCTGCATCTGGTTCAATTTCATATAATTCTTCTAAAGAACAATTAAATTCCTTTTTAAGCGCGCCATTAAAAGCATCTTGAATACTTAAATTATAAGTATTATTTTTTAGCGACTGGCCTAGCAAAAATTCCATACAAAGGTAATAAACTCTTTTACCACCTTTTGTGCGATACTTTTTGTTAAACGCGCTGCGTTTTTCAAGAAGAATATCTCTCACGCACATTACTACTGCTTTATATATTTGTTCTTTACTAGCCTCGCTAGGCGCAACGCCAAAATATTTTGATAATTTACTTCTTATTAACGACATTGCGTCTTTTTCTGTCATTGTGTTCATTCAAATCTCCTGCATGTTTTATTTGTTGTATAATTTCTCATATTCGCCCGCTTGTATTTTCCAAGAAAAATCAGTAGTCATTGCACGACGTTGAACGTCTGCCCACGCATCTTTATCTTTAAAGGTTCTTATCGCTTCGTTAACCACGTAAAGCATATCATGCGCATTATAATCGTGGAAAGTAAAACCGTTACCTTTAACGCCTGTATAGCCTTTAATACTGTCATTTAGCCCACCTGTTTCTCTTACCACTGGCACCGTTCCGTAACGGCTTGCTATCATCTGTGAAAGACCGCACGGCTCCATCTTTGACGGCATCAAGAAAATATCCGAACCAGAATAAATTTTTCTAGATAAATCTTGATTATATGCAATTATTGTTGCGCATTTACCTTTATATGCGTTGGCAACGTTGGTGAAATAATTTTCGTATCCAATTTCACCCTTACCTAAAATAATAACTTGAACGTCTTGCGACAATATTGATTCAAGCGCATATTTTACTAAATCAAGACCTTTATGTGAAACTAACCTTGAAATGATGGCAATAATAGGCACTTCGCTGCGGACGGGAAGCCCAAGCATTTTTTGAAGTTCACTTTTACAAACTGCCTTTCCGGATAAATCATCAACAGAGTAATTTTTAAATAAGCATTTATCAGTTTCAGGGTTATAATAATCTATATCAATACCGTTCAAAATCCCAGATAACTTTCTAGCGTTTACGTTAATAATGCCATCTAGCCCGTGAGCAAAAAACGGAGTTTTAATTTCTTCAGCATACGTTGGACTTACGGTTGAAACTATATCGGTCATCTCAATAGCGCCTTTCATAAGGTTTACTCCGCCGTCTAGTTCAACGAAATTTTTAATTGATTCGCTAAACCCAAACAAGTCACCAAAAGTATCCATACCGAATTTACCTTGATATTCTATATTATGAATAGTGAAAACTGATTTTATCTTGCGGAATTTATCATCACCGTAATACATTCCTTTTAAATATATAATTGATGCTGCCGTCTGCCAGTCGTTACAATGCAAAATATCAGGGTAAATATCCAACCTTGCAATTGTATCAAGTGCAGCGCGAGAAAAGAAAGCAAACCTTTCCCCGTCGTCATAAAAGCCGTAAATATTTCCTTCACGCTTAAAATAAAATTCGTTATCTATAAAATAGAATTTAACGCCTTGATATTCATAATAAAATACACCACAATACTGTAAACGCCAACTCACGGAAACGTTAAAATTCATAACGAACTTGAATTTAGACTTAAATTCTTTAGAAATATTACTATATAGTGGCAAAATAACGCTAATATCAAAATTTTTATTTTTAGCAAGCGCTTTAGGTAAAGAACCTAAAACGTCGGCAAGCCCACCGGTTGCAATAAACGGCGCTGCTTCAGAACCTAAAAATATAATTTTCTTTTTCTCTACTGCGCGAATTTCCGGGAGTTTATCAGTTATTTTTTTCGGCAAAGTATGCGCTGTAGGTCTTTTTGTAGTTTTCATTAAAATCTCCTTAAATCATAATTCCTTTTCCGATATAGAACGGGTGATTTTCACTTCCAGAAAGAACTTTTTTATCCGTAATTACAACGTTTTTATCGGTAATAATGCAATTTAGCGTACAATTTTCACCAAGAACGGTATTTTGCATAATTATACTATTTTTAACAACCGTTCCACGCGCAACTTTTACGTTACGGAATATTATACTATTTTCAACTTCACCTTCAATAACACAGCCGTCTGCTATCATAGAATTTTTAACTATAGCGCTGTTACCGTATTTAGTAGGCGCGGAATCGCGTATTTTTGTAAACACGCTTCTATCACCGAATATTTCATTTCTAATATCGTGGTCCAACATCTTCATATTACTGTCATAATACGCCTGTAATGAAGTTATACCAGCATAAAAACCTTTATGCTCATAAGCCATTATTTTCATACTATCAAGGTTAGCGGCAATAACGTCACCCATAAAATAACGCTTATTATGAGAAATACTATCCATAACGATACTTTGTAGTAATGATTTTTTCATTACGAAAACGTTTGTGAACACGTTGCAAATTTCTTCATGAAGTTTTTCTTTATAATTTACGTTTATAATCCTTCCGTCTTTTATATCAAAAGTAGTTGCGCTCTTTTCTTTATATTCGTCTTTATGAAGTTTTTTATAAACTAAAGTAATATCCGCATGGTTTCTAATATGTTGTTCTATAACTTCGCTAAAATTGATTCTACATACCGCGTCACAATCTGTCATAACAACGTATTCTTCGTCTGCACGGAATAAAAAACTTGTTATACCTTTAAGCGCTTCAAGACGAGACGTGTATAAACTGCTACTTTCAGTATCGCCATAAGGCGGTAAAATAATAACACCGCCGTCTTTTCTTGCCAAATCCCAGTCCTTACCACTACCAACGTGGTCCATAAGTGACTGATAGTTACTTTTTGTAATAATACCAACCGTATCTATTCCAGAGTTAACCATATTCGAAAGCGGAAAGTCAATAAGCCTATATCTTCCACCAAAAGGTATAGAGCCTAAAGTTCTAACCCTTACGAGTTCAGGAACGTTATGGTCGTGTATATTTGAAAATATAATTCCAACCGCTCTCATATTAGTTACCCCCTTTTGTAACGTTTTTATCTATAATTGCGCCGCCTTCAACGGTTGCGCCTGCATCAACTTTAATATTTCTGCTTAAAACGGTTATACCCTTTTTGCTTGATTTATCTTCTCCTATTTTAGCGCCTTTTCCTATTACCGTGTTTTCATCAATAATTGAATACTCAACAACTGCATCTTCTTCAATAATAACGTCGCTCATAATGATGCTATTCCTGATAATAGCGCCTTTTTTAACGGTAACGTCACTTGCAAGTATTGAATTTTCAATAGTACCAAAAATTTCACAACCTGACATAATTATACTGTTATCAGTTTTTGCGCTATCGCCTATATAATGTGGCGGAGCAAGCGGGCTTCTAGACTGGATTTTCCAAGCGTTATCAGTTACGTCAAATTTTGGATTATCGCCTAATAAATCCATATTTGCTTCAAACAAAGAATCTATTGTTCCAACGTCTTTCCAATAACCTTCAAATTCGTATGCCATCATCTTTTCGCCTTGCGCTAGCATTCTAGGGAGAATATCTTTACCAAAGTCATTTGAAGATTTAGGATTAAGGCTATCTTCTTCTAAATATTTACATAACTTTTGCGTAGAGAATATATATATTCCCATAGATGCTAAAGTTGATTTGGGTTTTTTAGGTTTTTCTTCAAATTCATAAATAGACCCATCGGGATTAGTATTTAATATACCAAAACGCGACGCTTCTTTCATAGGCACGTTTATTGCAGCAATAGTGCAGTCCGCGCCGTTTAATATATGATAATTAAGCATTAAAGCGTAATTCATCTTATAAATATGGTCACCTGATAAAATAAGAACGTAATCAGGGTTATATTGATTTATAAAACGCAAATTTTGATAAATTGCATTAGCCGTTCCTTTATACCAGTCTGATGAATTTTTACCTTGATAAGGTGACAAGATACGCACGCCACCAAACGCTCTATCCAAGTCCCACGGCTGTCCGTTACCGATATAACCGTTCAAAATTAACGGTTGATATTGAGTAAGTACGCCGACGGTATCAATACCAGAATTAACACAGTTGGATAGTGGAAAATCAATAATTCTATACTTACCGCCGAAAGATACCGCAGGTTTTGCAATATTATTCGTTAGAGCGTATAGCCTACTGCCTTGTCCGCCAGCCAAAAGCATTGCCACACATTTTTTCTTCCTAATCATATATTTGTATATCTCCTTAAATATTTCTAACCCTTTTTAATATAATAAGCGCCTGAAAGTTTTGGTAAATTTATAAGCAGAGAATTTTCGCGCCCATGTGCATATTTTTTTGCCGTTTTATAAGCCTTTTTCCTCGTATTGCCAAATCCGCCAAATTTGATTTCATCAGATGAAATTAAAAGTCTATATTCACCTTTGTCCACCCCAAGACGATATGCTGGAAAATCTTTACCAGAAAAGTTAAATATTGCTACTAAAACGTTACCTTTTTTATCTTTTCGCTTAAATGATATAATATTATTTTCGCTTTCGTCTGCGGATATCCATTCAAAACCATCCCAACTATCGTCAATTTCATATAAAGCAGGAATAGTTTTATAAAGCAAATTTAATTTCTTATTAAATTTATGAAGTTTATTATGCAAATCATATTGAAGCATAAAAAACTCTAGACCTTCTTTATACGCCCATTCTTTAAACTGACCAAATTCATTCCCCATAAATGATAATTTCTTACCGGGATGAGCCATCATATAAAGCATAAACGTGCGTAAATTTGAAAATTTTTCTTCAATATTTCCGGGCATTTTATCTAGCAATGATTTTTTTCCGTGAACAACTTCGTCATGTGAAATTGGCAACACGAAATTCTCGCTGAACGCATAATACATTGAAAAAGTCATTTTGTTATGACTGCCTGCCCTAAAATACGGGTCTATTTTTATGTAAGACAAAACGTCGTTCATCCAACCCATATTCCATTTAAAATTAAATCCTAACCCACCCATATCGGTAGGTTTTGTTATCATAGGAAAAGAAGTGGATTCTTCTGCTATCATAAGCGCGTTAGGATATTTACCAAACACAACTTGATTTAGTTTTTTGAAAAACGCTATTGCTTGAAGATTATAATTTCCACCTTCTTCATTTGGTATCCATTCGCCTGCTTCCCTATCATAATCAAGATACAACATAGATGCAACTGCATCAACGCGCAAACCGTCTATATGATATTTTTCAAAAAGAAAAACTGCGTTTGAAATTAAGAAACATTGTACTTCGTTCCTGCCCCAGTCAAAAATACGCGTGCCCCAAGTTTTATGCTCTTTTCTATCCCAGCCTTGATTTTCATAGCACGCAGTACCATCAAACTCATAAAGCCCGTGTAAATCTTTTGGGAAATGAGCAGGAACCCAGTCTAATATCACAGATATTCCCGCCTTGTGGAAGCAGTCAACAAGATACATAAAATCTTCTGGCTTACCAAATCTTGAAGTTATAGAATAATACCCTGTTACTTGATACCCCCATGAACCATCAAAAGGAAATTCTGATAAAGGCATAAATTCAACGTGCGTATATCCCATATCTCGAACGTAAGGAACTAAATGAGAGGCTAACTCCCTATAAGAATAATAATTGCCGTCTTCATGTTTTTTCCACGAAAGTGCGTTTACTTCGTAAATATTCATAGGCAAATTATAAGGCGCACGTTTGTTTTTTAGAAAATCTGCATCACGCCATTTATAATCACCTAATTCATAAACTTTTGAAGCCGTACCACTTGGTGTTTCCGAATGAAATGCGTATGGGTCGGCTTTTAATACCGTACTGCCACTATGCGTTACGGCAAATTTATATTTATCGTATTTTTTTACACCTTTAATAAAACACTCATAAACGCCAGATTCGCTTATGCGTGTCATTTCATTTTTATAAGCGTCCCAATTATTAAAGTCCCCAACGACGGAAACCCTTTCAGCGTTAGGAGCCCAAGTTCTGAAAACAACACCTTTTTTCACCATTTAAGCGAGCAAAATGCGCCCCCATATATTCATAGGCGGTATAATTTGTTCTTTGGTGAAAAAGGTATAACGGTAAATCATTCACATTTACCGTGTTTTTTTCAGTTTCTTTTTTATTTAGCATATATAATCAGAATTCTTTTTAGGAGCGTTATCCATTTCTTTTTTAGTATTTTCATAACCTTTTTTACCGAATAGCGCATAAGTTGCATTCTTACCGCCTTCAACACCAGGTTGATTAAACGTATTTATGTTAAGCATAGCGCCTGCAAATGCGGTTTCCATTTCAAACATAAATAAAAGTTGACCGATAGTAAAAGCGTTTACTTCAGGTAACGTGATTGTATAGTTTAATCTATGCGCAGTTGTTAAAGCATATTCGGTTGCCTTTCTTTCTGCGGTAATAAGTTCGTTCATAGTATGACCGCAAAGGAACGAAACGTCAGGAATATCTTTGCAACCTTCGCTAATATCTACGGTAGTGCGATAATTTTCAACAGCGATTAAAGTAATTACCTTATCAAACGGACCTTCTCTATATAATTGAACTTGCGAATGTTGGTCGGTTACACCGAGCGCTTTAACTGGCGTTTGACCAACGAATACTTCGTTTCCTTCATTATCAACAGCCTTACCAAGACTTTCGCCCCATAACTGACAATACCAGTCAGCAATATATTTAAGACTATCTGCATAAGGCATCATTACTGAAATATTCTTGCCGTTTTCCATTGCCAAATATTCTAAAAGAGCGGAAATTAACGCAGGATTTTTTCTTAAATCTTTATTTTTACAAAGTTTATCCATATAAGCAGCGCCGGCAAGCATTTCTTTAATATCAATGCCAACAACTGCCGCGGGAAGTAAACCTACAGGGCAAAGTTCTGAAAACCTTCCGCCAACGCCGTCAGGAATATAAAAAGTTTTAAGCCCTTCTTGTTTAGCAATTTTTATAAGATTACCTTTATTTGCAGAAGTGGTAGCAATAATATGTTCGTTTGCTTGAGCGCCGTACTTTTTCTTAAGCAAGTCCATTATGATTAGATATTGAGCCATTGTTTCGCTAGTAGCACCACTTTTAGTAACTACGTTAAACATTGTTTTATCTAAATCTATAACGTCAAGTAGAGCAGCCATTCTTTCAGGGTCAACATTATCTTCAACGTAAAGTTTAGGCGCTTTGCGCTTTGCTTTAGGAAGTTCGTTATGTCTTAAATGACATAAGGCTTGAAATACTGCCGTCGGGCCAAGCGCAGAACCACCTATCCCCAGCACAACAAAATTATCAAATTTTTTCTTTATATCTTTAGCCGTTAAAATAATGTCTGCAACGATTTCTTTTTGATTATAAGGGAGTTCAGTCCAACCCATCATACCCGTACCACGGTTTGCCATAACCGTTTTAAACGCATTAGAAACAAGTTTTTTGTTATCGTTAAAATCTTTAACGGTAAAACCTTGTTCAGCGCCAACGTAATCAGCCATCATATTATTGTAATCAATTTTAAGTTCCATGTTTTTACGCCATTGGGCATTTTTCTTACTCAT
>JAFVOV010000018.1 GCA_017505675.1 Clostridia bacterium | reverse complement strand
CGCGCCATAATGGCTCAATATATATTAGAAGATGAAGTTTTTTGGTTAAACCCAGATTACGCCGTTATATGCTTTGGCGCAAACGATTTAGGTATTTGGCTTTACGATAGCCTTAAACCTGTTACGGAAGAAGTTTTGCAAAAAAGGAAACTCCGTGATGACGAATATATTAAGGCGCATGAAATTTTAATTGACAAGTTATCTGAAAAGGGAATTAAACCTATTATAATGTCACCTTATTCAATGAACTCTTTACTCGTTGAAAACGACGATATTGAAACGATAACAGATAACGACGAAAAAGAAGATGAAATTAAACCTTCGTTTTACAAAAGAAAAACTTTTGAAAATATAAACCAAGCCTTTAAGGGATATGCCCAAAGATTAAAGGAACTATGTGAACGTAAAGGCGTGATTTTTTGGGATATGTTTAAAAGAACTCACGAAATTATGCTTGTTGAAGAAGGCTTATTTTTTGATGACGGTTGCCATTATTCAAAAGAAAAAGGTCACGCCGTTTTAGCAAAAATTATTCTTGAGTTTTTAGGGTGCGAACCCCCTGTAGCGTTCGATAAAACGCCCGAAAACGATAAGATTTTTGAACTTGAACAGTTAGAGCGCTCAACTGGTTATATAACTAGATGTACGCCTATGAACCCAATATTTGGCAATTATACTGAAGAAGATATAGTTAATTACGCTAAAAAAATACTTGATGATGAATCTGCTTATTCTGGTAGTAGGCGCTCTGCTAAAAATTATCTTGAGCGTAGACATCAACTACCCGAAATGAAACAAGAACTTGTTCGTTTAGTTAAAAGTTTATAAACTAAAACCCGCTAGCGCGGGTTTTTTATTTTTTGTGACAGAGCCTTTATTCTTAAATAAGCAAACGATAAAATTAAAGTTATAATAGCAAGCGTTATTATCCAGTAAAACGAGCCTATGAAAAAAGGGTAAACGTTTGAAAAACCGAAAAGTCCTGCGGGCGAGCGAACGTTAAAAAAGAAGTAAGGGTAGTTTACGCCACGCCCGAAATTTACGTTTAATAAATGAAGCAAGATAGTGGCTAAAACGTAGCATAACGGGGGTATAACGGCTGTTAAAGCGTATTTAAAATTAAATTTATAACGGTATTCGTCAATGAAAAAATCCGCTATTGCAAACGCAGGTGAAAATATATGCGTTAATATGCTTGAAAAAGAAAACAAATGATAACTTTCATCACCAAACGGCGCAAGTAAAAACGTGTAGACTATAAAAGTAACAGTAATTGACACGGTAAAAATATATTTTAATAGGTATAATATATTTTTTAGTTTAGTGTGTTTTGACGGCGTTAAAAGTATAATTAGTAGCGTTAAGCCTATCCATAAATTTGACTGCGCTGTAAAATACATAGTTCTGCTTAAAGGTGAAATATATCCGTCGAAAGTAGCGCTTATTAAACTTAAAATAAGTCCGCCTAATGAAGAGATTATTGCAAGAATTTTAAGTATAATCGACGCTGTTTTTCTTATAGAAATAGTCATAACTAAAGTATCGGTAAAAACAAGAAAAAAATTCCAAAAAAAGACGGCTAAAATGTAGCCGTCTAAATTATTTAAAAAACTTCTCTTATTGCAAGCACTTCGCCCGTAATCCCGTCAATTAAAAGTGCTTTTAAGTTATCCCCGTTTACAATGCCGATATACCAGTAAGGCTTATCGTTTTTAATTAAAACGCGCGCCTGTATTTTTGCGGTAAATTCGCCTTGCTCGTTAGTGTAGTTATTTAATAACGGTTGCTGATGTTTTTGCAAAAATTCAAGCGCTTTAATATGGTCTATCGTGCCGTCAGGTAGAGTAGAGCGAAGAGTAACGCTTTCTTGAATTGACGCGTTAGTTAGCGTTACGGCAAACTCTTTTGAGTTAAAGTTTTCTATTTCTATGCTTGCGGTAAGCGCGTGGGTAACGGGGTTTAACTTAAAATCTGCTTTATAGGTGTTACCGTTAAAATCTAAATTTACGCAATATATCGCGCCGTCTGAAGTTTCGTTTGCTAACTTAAAGGTTAGTTCGTATACTTTTTCATAAGAAGTTTGGTCGGCTAAAAGTTTTTCTTTAAAGCCGTAACCTGCTTTGACTGCAAAATTTTCACTTTCGCCGTAAAACAGGTCGGAGCGGAGTTCTGACAAGCAGTTTTTGAGCGGGTTTACTTTTTGGCAACCGTAAAAACAAGCAAATAACGATATAAAAGTTAAAAATAGCGCAAAAAATTTTCTCATATTTATTTACCTCGCGTTAAAACTTATGCGGAAAAATAAAAAGTAATGCGCTTTTTTAATTTTTTTACGCTTAAAGAATTGATTTTTAAAAAAATCTTTGATAAAATAGAAAAAATATATTTTTAGGGCGTAGGTATAAGGCTTGAAAAAACTCGTATTAAAAACAGTCTTAATCACGCTAGCATCAATTATCGGTGCAGCGTTAATTACTTTCGGCGCAATGTCAATTTTTGCGCCCGGTACGGTCGCGGGTTTTTTTGACGATTTAGGCAATTATTCCGCGTCCGTTTTCTTTTATGAAAAAGAATATATTAAGTCTGGCGATATTGATGATTTGGTCGTGCTGATTGATAAGGCTTATGCGGAAAATGACGGCGCTCGCACGGAAGTGTATTTAAGCGAACTTATCGGTCATAAAGATTTTTCCGATTATTGCGCTACTAAAGACGCGGAAAATTTAAGCGGATTAAGCACGGAAGATTATTATAACGAACTTTACGAACTTGTAAAATCAAATAACGGAAATTAAACTATTAAGATAAAATTATAAAGGAGAATACTATGGGCAGAATTATTAAAGAAGGCTTAACTTTTGACGACGTGTTACTCGTTCCACAAGCGAGTGAAATCGTTCCCGCAAACGTAGATTTATCTACTACCCTTACCGCAGGCATTAAACTTAATATTCCTTTAATGAGCGCGGCTATGGATACGGTAACCGAATCGCGTTTGGCTATTGCAATGGCTAGGGAAGGCGGTATCGGTATTATTCATAAAAACATGTCTATTGAAGAACAGGCGCAACACGTTGACAGGGTTAAGAGAAGTGAACACGGCGTTATAACCGACCCTTTCTTTTTAGAACCTGAAAACCCTGTAACCGACGCGCTTAAACTTATGGAAAAATACCGTATTAGCGGTGTGCCGATTACTAAAGGTGGCAAACTTGTAGGTATACTTACCAACAGAGATTTGCGTTTTGAAAGCAATTTTGAACAACCCATAAAGAATATAATGACCAAGAAAAACTTGGTTACTGCGCCCGTTGGAACTTCACTTGATGAAGCGCAGAAAATTTTAGGTAAACATAGAATAGAAAAACTTCCGATAGTTGATGACGACGGCTATCTTAAAGGTCTTATCACTATCAAAGATATTGAAAAGGCTATTCAATACCCCAACTCGGCAAAAGACGCTAACGGCAGACTTTTAGTCGGCGCGGCAGTAGGCGTTTCAAAGAATACTCTTGAAAGGGTAGACGCGCTTGTTAAATCTAAAGTGGATATTATCGTAGTTGACAGCGCGCACGGACACAGCAAGAATATTTTAGAAATGGTTAAACGCATAAAGGTTGAATATCCAAATCTTCCCGTTATTGCTGGTAACGTTGCAACGGCTGATGCAACCGAAGCGCTTATTGACGCTGGCGCAGACGTTGTTAAGGTTGGTATCGGCCCTGGTTCTATTTGTACGACGCGTATCGTTGCAGGTATCGGCGTTCCGCAACTTACGGCTGTTATGGACTGCGCTGAAAGAGCGGATAAGTTCGGCAAAAAGGTTATTGCAGACGGTGGTATTAAATACAGCGGTGATATAACCAAGGCTATCGGCGGTGGCGCTGCTGCGGTTATGCTTGGCAGTTTGTTCGCTGGTACGCTTGAAAGCCCCGGCGAAATTGAAATTTACCAAGGCAGAAGTTTCAAAGTTTATAGGGGTATGGGTTCACTTCCCGCAATGGCGTGTGGTAGTAAAGATAGGTACTTCCAAGAAAACGCTAAAAAACTCGTTCCCGAAGGTGTTGAAGGTAGAGTTCCTTACCGTGGGGCTTTATCGGAAATCGTATTCCAAATGTGCGGTGGTATCCGCGCAGGTATGGGATATTGCGGTACTAGAACTATTGACGAACTTCGCAAGAACGCGCAATTCGTTAGAATTACCAACGCGGCTCTTATTGAAAGTCACCCGCACGATATTTCGATTACCAAAGAATCCCCCAACTATTCTCCAAGAAATTAAATTTTTTGCCCGCAGTTTTCTACTGCGGGCGTTATTATTTTTACTCGTTTTTAATTTAATAATATATTATTAAATAAAAAAACTATAAGCGTTCCCTAAAATATCAAGGGGCGCTTTTTTGCTGTTCATTTGTTTTCGGTGATGTGTAAATTTGTTTATTTTTTTGTCTTTTTGTTCAAAAACTAATCAAAATGCAACAAATATACAAATTTTATTTTTTTTTGTCTAAAGACAAGAAGAATTGCAGATGATATAATTGATAATGTAAAAAAGCCGTTATGGCAAAATTATATGCAAAAGGAGATGCAAAATGAAACTCAAAAAACTTTTATGTACACTTTTAAGCGTGCTTATGTTGTTCACTGGTATATCCGTTGCTGGATGCGGTGGTCCTGGTATAGACATTGACGAAACGAAAACTCAAGTTTATATCGGTAACCAAAACTACGGTTTCGGTGATGCTTGGTTGATTTCTGCAATCGATAAGTTTGAAAAGAGATACGCTAACACACCTTTTGAAGACGGAAAAACCGGCGTTCAGGTTTTATATGAAAACGGTTCTGACTTCACGGGGCTTTCATTGCTCCAAACTATAAAGGGCAACGATATTGATATTTATTTTAGTGACGGTTCTACCTATTACGAATATATTAACTCTGGCGCTATGATGGATATTACCGATATAGTAACTGAGCCGCTTACTGAATTTGGTGAAACCAAAAGTATTGCGGATAAGTTGATAAATTGTTTTTCAACCTACCTTGATACTACTTATGATTTTAACACCAAAACGCACGGCGCGGGTAAATACTACGCGTTACCTAACTATGAATGCGTTTACCAAGTAAACTATAACGTAAAATATTTTGAAGATAATAATCTTTATTACGGTCTTGACGGGGAACTCGGTCAAAACGGTTCTGACAGAAGTCAATTAAGCGCAGGCCCTGACGGCGAATACGGCAACTATGACGACGGTCAACCGGCAACCTTTGAAGAATTTTTCGCGCTTTGTGAACATATCACAAAAATCGGTGGCGTACCCGTAACTTGGCCGGGTGGTGCCGCGTCTTATAGAAACGTTTACGTAAATCAATTTAAGAACTCTATTGAAAGAGAAGAATCTGAACTTCTTGCTAACCCCGTAGGTAAAGCAACTAGACTTATTAAAGTTGAAAGGGAAAATTCTTATTCTGCAATGCAGTTTGATGAAAACGGCTATCCTATTTTAGAAGAACTTGATTTAACTTATGAAAATGGTTATAACGTTTACCGTCAGTCAGGTTGGTATTGGGCAACCAAGTTCTTTGAAGAAATTTTAGAGAACGAATATCACAATAGTGGCGCTATCGGTGGTAGAACGCACATGGATACCCAAAAAGACTTTATTAACAGTACTTTAGGTACTAATCAACCTATAGCAATTCTTTTAGAAGGTAACTACTGGATTAACGAAGCAGCGCCTTCGTTTGAATACGCGCACACCAACCTTGGCGCGCCCACTAGAGAAGAATCTAAATACGGCGTTATGGCGTTCCCGAAACCTACCGACCAAGATGAATATCAAGGCCCGAACTCTTATTCTGTAGGAACTAACGCGCTTTCATTTATCAGCGCATATACGCCTGAAAATAGACTTGGCGCGGCTAAAAAGTTCTTGCAATTCTTATTTACTGACGAAATGCTTTTTGACTACACCAAGATAGTTGGCGCAACTAGGGGCTGTGAAGTGAACTTTACAGAAACTCAACTTGCATCACTTCCGTATTATGCAAGAACTATGATAGAATACCGCAAAGACGCTGTAGTAGTTGGCGGTAGTGCTAATACTGCGTTCTATAAAGAAAATCCTAACATTACAAAATGGACGGATTTACCCGAATCTTATATTAAAGACGGTAGAGAAATAGATGCTGTACTATATTTAAGAAATCAAACTATAAAATCGCTTCAAGACTACGACCACGCTGCAATTTACTTTAACGGTATTCAAGACGGAACTAACGTTAAAAACTGGGCAAGCACATATTCAAAATACTGGAGTTAATTAAACAAACGAATATTAGATTAAGGTTTTTAAGGGGCGGTTATAATATTTAATCGCCCTTAAAAGGAGAAAATATGAAAGAAGCAAAACAAATCAACTCAAGGAAAAGGCAAAAGATAATTTTTTATTGTCTGCTTCTTGCTTTTCCGTTAGTTCAAAACGCAATTTTCTATTTGTTCGTAAACTTCAACAGTATATTGCTTTCATTTAAAACTTATACGGCAACGGGTTATGAATTCGTAGGGTTTAGTAACTATCAAAAAGTTTTCAGCGAAATAGTTGGTGGTGGCGTATTCTCTTACGCAATAAAGAATTCCGCGTTACTTTTCGGTGTGGAAATGGTTATTATATTACCGCTTACGCTGTTCTTTTCTTTCTACATTGCAAAAAAATACGCGTTAAGCACTTTCTTTAGAATTATTCTTTTCTTGCCGACTATCGTTTCTTCAATAGTTATGGTTTTAATTTATACCTACCTATTAGAATACGCTATTCCTGAAATCGTTACAAAACTCGGTGGCGGACACGTTGAAAGTTTCTTATTCGGTAAAACTGATAGGGCGTTTACGTCGGTTATGATTTATTACGTTTGGGTAAGTTTTGGCGCTAACGTAATACTTTATTCAGGCACAATGTCAGGTATTTCACAAGACGTTATCGAAGCGGCTAACCTTGACGGAGCAACGGGGATTAAAGAATTTTGGTATATTTCCGTTCCGGGCGTATGGCCAACCTTCGTTGTTTTAACGCTTGCTAAACTTACAGGGTTCTTTACTAATAAATTCAACTTGTTCTCATTCTACGGAACTAGCGCAGACGCAAAACTTTACACTATAGGGTATTATTTGTTTAGGGAAACGCAATCAGACCTTGCGTCAATGACGGTTTTCCCAAGGCTTTCCGCAATGGGCGTAATATTCACGATTATCATTGCGCCTATAACCATCTGTGTAAAACGCGTACTTGAAAAAATAGGGCCAAAGGAGGACTAATTTATGAAAAAGAGTATAAATAAAATCAACGCGTTTATCATAATTTTAGCCGTCGTTTTGGCACTATATACAATATCTTTAATCGTTCCGCTAGTTTGGGCAGGGTATACAAGTTTTAAAGATTATGATGCAGACTTTTATTATAACGTTTTAGGGCTTCCGCAAAAATGGATGTTCTCTAACTATTCAAAGGCATTTGCTAACTTCACCATTAAAGTAAGGTCGGTTAGCGGTGGTTACGTTTGGGTAGGCTTTGGCGAAATGCTTTTAAACTCTTTACTATATTCTCTCGGCGCATCTTTCTTCGGCGCGTTGATACCGTGTATAGTAGGGTATGCAATGGCTAAATTCGATTTTAAGTTCAGTAAGTTTTTATATACTTACATACTTGTTATGATGGCTCTCCCCGTAGTCGGCGCGCTCGCATCTGAAATTGAAGTTGTACGCACGCTTGGTATTTACGATTCAATTTACGGGATTTGGCTTATGAGAGCGCACTTTGCAACTTCATACACGCTAGTTTTCTACGCTTCGTTTAAGAGTATACCTAGAGGGTATTCCGAGGCGGCGGAAATTGACGGCGCAAGTGAATGGACGGTTATGACGCGTGTAATTATGCCGTTAGCAATAAAAACCTTCGGCGCTATTATGCTTATACTTTTCATCCGTGACTGGAACGAATATGAAACAGCAATAATTTATCTTCCAACGCATCCGACCATTGCTTACGGTTTGTGGGCGTTCAACGGAATATCGGTTCACGGTATGAACGGCGTTCCTATGAAACTTACTGGCTGTATGATACTTTTCATACCTATTCTTATATTGTTTATAATCTTCCAAGACAAACTTATGGGCAACGTATCTATGGGTGGCTTGAAAGGTTAAAGAATAAAGGAGATTTATATGAGAAATATTTTGAATAAAAAATTACTTACGCTAGTTATGGTGGTAATGATGCTTTTAGCGGTTATAGTAGTTCCTGTTGCGCTCACTAATAACGGCGCTCTCGGCGCGGAATTAGTTGACCTTTCAGCAGAAATACTTACCGAAGCAGATTACGGCGCGTCTTATCAAATTCCAACCGCAAAAATTCAAGTTGGTAACGATAAGGTTGACGCTACTGCTACCATGTTCGCGCCCGACGGAACCGTTCTTTCAGGCTCAAGCGTAACCCTTAATCAGTACGGGCTTTATAAACTGGTTTACGCTTCGCAAATAGGCGGGGTAACACATTCTATAGAAAAGGAAATTTACGTTGATTTACCGCTTTTTAATATGAGTAAATCAACCGATAGTTTCTATTACGGCGGACACGAACTTTTAACTGGCGTAAGTGGCGGTGTTCTTAAACTTACGCAGTCTGGCGTTGCAACTTATAGCGAAGTTATTGACTTTGAAGAACTTGATAGAGATGAACCACTTATTGAATGGTATATTCTTCCTAAAAAACCCGGTTACGGTTTAAGAAACGTTGACCCGGATTTCACTTATGGTAAAGAAGATTTCGGCAGAATTATCTTTAAGTTTACCGATATTTACGACCCCGAAAACGTTATTACCATTGAAATTTTCCAAGAACCAGACCAATACTTTTGCGAAATTTTAACTAAAGCCAACAACAACCCGCTTGGCGCGCTTTTATACGACACACCTCAAGGGCGTTGGGTTACTAACGGTAGATACGGCACTACGGCAAGAATGTCTTTTATGAACGCGCACCGCAACACGGGTCGCCCCGGCGTTGATGAAAACGCGGGCAAGGCGCGTGACTTTACACTTGACTGGCAACAGTTTTATTTTGATTACGAAGAATTGCAATTATTGTTCACGAACAACACGTGGAGAAATTCAAACGAGCGCTTTCACGATAAAGTTAAAGTTTTAGATTATGACGATACTACTATGACCAACGAAGCGTGGAGCGGTTTTACCGACGGCAAAGCGATTTTGACGGTAGAGTGTACGGAATTCACGGGTACTGACCCTGCAACGGTAATGTTTACTAAAATCAATGGTAAAGAAATTACTTCTGATAAGGTTAGGGATACCGTTGCGCCTGATATCATAATTGATTTTGGTGAAAATTATTCTGAAGATAATCTTCCTAACGCTATTGTGAACACAAAATATCCTGCGCTTAACTATATCGTTCGCGACGGAAATAAACTTGGCTATTCAACAACGCTTAAAGTTTACGCTCAATATGATTTTGCTAACGGCAAAGGCGCTAGTGAAGTTACCATAACTGACGGTTGTTTCACACCTACTACCGCAGGCAAATATTACGTTGAATACGTTGCCGTTGATAGATACGGCAACGCTAACAAAAAAGTGCTTGTTGTTGAAGCGAAAGATAAACTTGCAAACATCAACGCAGGCTTAAAAGATGAAATCGTTAAAGAAGTTGAACAGGGTAAATACGTATACTTACCCGAAGCGATTATGGGCGGTGGCTCTGGCGCGCTTGACGTTCAAGTTTTCGTTATGCACGAAGGCTCTTCCGACGTTATAGTTCCTGAAAAAGGTAGATTTTTAGCGGAAAAGGCGGGTAAATATCTCGTTCAATATTACGCTAAAGACTATGTCGGGCAAGAATACGTTTTCCACTATGAAATCACCTGTAACGCAAGCACGGGCCCTATGTTTAAGGATGAAGGTTTCCCCGAAGAAGTGATATTACCTAAATATATTATAGGCGGTAAAAAATATCAACTTCCAGAACTTATTTTGAATGAATATTCATCAGGTTCTGCTAAAGGCGTTAAAACGCAAATTACTGCTTATTACGGCGCATCTACCGAACCTGAAACGGTTGACGGGCTTTGGACGGTTAAAGACTGCACGGCTATAAACGACGCGAAGTTAACTGAATGTGCTTGCCCTGAAACGGTTACCATCCGCTATACCGCAACGGCAAACGGCATAACAGAATATCGTGAAAAGGTTATACCGTATATCTGTATTTACGATAAAGCGCCAGAAACTTACACCACTACTAATGAAGCGGATACGGTGGGTAAAGTAATTTTATCTACAGCCGTAAATAAGAAAGGCGTAACCGTTTATACCATTCACAAACAAGATGCTGACGGCAATAAACTTTACAAAAACGTTATTGACCCAAAAGCGTATTTTGCATCAGTTGATAATAGCGGAAATATAAATAACGCCGTTAATAAAACTATGCTTGAAGACGGTGGTCTAAAATTAACGTTTAATTCTGACGTTTCTATTGACTTTATCAATACGGTTATGGCAGACGGATTAAAATACGATTTCGTTCCCGACGCTATACCCAACTATGAATCAGTAACGCTTGTTTTAACCGATAAGTTAAATGCAGAAAATCACCTCGAATTTACTTACTTTATGCACGGTGGGGTATATATTACTTTCGCTGTAAACGACGGGTTAGAATATTCATTAACTAATTATAACGGAACAATAAAGTTTAATCTTGACGGCGTAACTGCTCGTCCTGGTGGAAACACTTACGTTGAAGTTAAAACTTTTGCAAACGGCGCGCCGTTCACGGGCTTTAGTGAAGGCGGAGCGTATGCAACGTTAAGGTTTAACGGTGTAAAGAAAGAGAGTAGCGTTTTGCTTAACACCATATCTTCACAATGGTTTGATGAGTATATGGATAAAGACCAAATTGCGCCAAACGCAGCAATCAACGGCGAATTTGTTCCTACGCTTCAACCCGGTTCTGTTTTAACCGTTCTTTCGGCTATTGCTTACGACGTGCTTGACCCGTATTCAACTGTGACGGTTTCCGTTCATAGAAAGGGCGCTGACGGAAGTAACGTTTACGTCAAAGAAGACGGCGGTAAAGAACTTAAAAATCTCCCTGCGGATAGGGAATATTACGTAAGCGGTTTACCGAGCGATAAATACTATATAACTTATTCGGCGGTTGATGGCGCAGGCAAGGTTAAAACTCCGCAATATACCGTAGAAATTCTTGACGTTCTTGCTCCGGAAATTTCGCTTGAAAAAGAATTAAAAGCAAGATATTCGGTTGATGACGAAGTTGAAATTGAACTTTCTGATATTAACGTTACCGATAATAAGGACGCATCTATTACAGACATAACTCTTTACGTTATTAACGCAGACGGAATTATTGATTCAACGGTTTCTAATGCAGAAGGCTTTACTTATAAGTTTACCGCTAAGGGTAATTATCAGTTCGTCTTTATGGCAAAGGACGCCGCAGGTAACATAGGTCTAAAGACCGTGAACGTAACCGTTTCTTAATAGGAGAATATTATGAAAAAAATTATAAGTTTATTAAGTATAATTTTAGCGCTCGTTATGACGTTCGGCGCGGTTTCTTGTAAACCTAAAGACGATGGTAACGACGGCGATAATACGGTTAAAACTAGCGTTTTTAATCCAGATGGTATTACTATTGAATATACTGCAACCGATTTTATTAAAAACGGTCAGTCTGATTACGTTATCGTTAAACCTAAAGAAAGTTCTCAAAAAGAAGATTTTGCCGCTCAAGATATGCAAATGCTTTTAAAAGAATCCACAGGCGTAACGTTACCCATTAAAACTGACGACCAAGTTACTTACGACGCTAATTCTAAAATTATATCTATAGGTAAAACTTCTTTCTCTGAAGATAAAGGTTTAAAAATTTCTGATACTAACTATTCTGGTTACGTAATTAAAACCGTAGATAACAGTATCTTTATTAAAGGTAGCACCGTTTGGGGGACACTTCGCGGAACTTACGCTTTTTTAAGGCTTTATTTTAACTATGAATATTACGCGCCAGAAGCATACAAAATCAACCAAGTAACTGAAATCAGTTTACCTAAAGTTGACACCTTGCATAATCCGGCAATAGCCGTTTCACAAGGCGCGCCTGACGCTATCGTTAAAGACGTAGAATGGCAATATAGAACTGGGCTTATGTCAAAATATAACGTTTGGATTATGCCTGACGATAATGCTGAAAGTTGGACGCATAACTCTTTGATATGGTTTCCACCGTCGGAATTTAAAGAAACTTATACTAATATAGACGGTAAATCTTATTACTTTAGAGATACTGACGAATTATGTTTCACTTCTTCGCTTTGGGATACTGATGGCGACGGCAACCCCGGCTTTGACCTTGACGGCAACGGCATTGACGATATGCTTGATATAATGTCCGATAGAATGGCGCAGCGCATTTCGGAAAGTAATGAGTTAGTTCAAACTTCACTTATTCAACAAGATACTAGCGCTTGGTGTGACTGTAACGACTGTAAGGCGCACAAAGCGCAATACGACTCTAATCTTGCAATACTCATCAAATACGCTAACGAACTAATTAAACTCGTTGACAAAAAACTTGAAACTTTAAACGGAAACAACGACTATTTGTTGGTAATTATTTGTTATCAACAAACTTACGACCCGCCAGTAAAAGAAGACGGTAATGGCGGTTGGTTACCTATTGCAGAAGAAGTTAAGTGTGACGAAAAACTTTGTATTCAATTTGCTCCGCTCCGTATGGTTATGCATAAAGATTTTTACTCATCCGATAACAGCGGTCATAGAGAAGTTTTAGAAAAATTACACGCGGTTTGTGATAACGTTATGATTTGGTGGTACGGCTGTTATTTCCACACCTATCGTATTCCGCTAAATAACTTTGAAGCGTTACAAAACACATATAGATGGTTTAGGGATAACGGCGTATACTTCTCTTTCCACGAAGGTAGCCCGGGAGGCGCTAGTGGTGGATGGATGGAGTTAAGGCTTTATCTTGAAAGCAAATTAAGCGATACCCCTGAACTCAACGTAGAAGAACTTATTACCGATTTCTTTTATTGCTATTATAAAGATGCAGCGCCCGCGCTTTTGGATTATTTTAATACTTGGCGTTTGCAGATGAACTACAATAGAGACGTTCTAGGTATGGGCGGTGACGTCGGTTCTGAAAATACTAGAGCGGAATATTTCCCGTACGGCACGTTGCTTGTGTGGAATAAGAACATTGACGAAGCGTACGCGGCAATTAAGCATTACGAAACTTCTGACCCCGAATTATATAAATTACTTTCTGATAGGATTTGTTATGAAAGCATTTTCGTAAGATACGCTCTCTTAAAAATTTATCCTGATAAGTTTGACGCAACTACCTTAAAAGCAGAGCAAAAAGCGTTCAAAGCGGATTGCTCAAGGCTCAACATTATTAGAGAAACCAACGCTGGTAGCGCAGGGTACTTATATAACTTGTGGGCTGAATGGGGTGTATAAGGCAAGGGAGAAAAGTTTATGAAAAAGAAATTATTAGTTATTATTTTAATGGTTTTGTCCCTTTGTATGTTTGCCGCGTGTGACGGCTGTAACGGCGGTAGTGGCAGGCAAGAAGGTGAAATTAAAGTAACCCCTGCGGTTGTAACGCTAGTTGAAGGCGAATCCGTTAAACTTTCAGTTGAAACTGAACTTAAAGGAACGCCCGTTTGGGACACTTCAGACCGTATGGTTGCAAACGTTCTTGCGGACGGAACTGTTCGCGCAACGGGCGTAGGCAAGGCAATTATTTCTGCAAGTATTGATGAAAACGTAGGCTCTGCGGAAATTACCGTAGTTGCTAAACCAGATACTGGTGAAAAAGTTACCGAATTAAACGTTAATATCCCTGCCGTATCGCTTTACGTTAATCAAAGCGTAACCGCAACGGCAAACGTTACCGTAAACGGAGAACAGACGCAAGCGAACATCACTTTCGTTTCTTCAAACGACGCTATTGCTACGGTAAATAACGGTGTTATTACCGCTAAAGGTTTAGGTAGCGCAACCATTACCGTAACTGCGGTTGTGGGTAGCGATACTTACACTAAAACTATTTTAGTTACGGTAAGAGAAAACGTTGTAGTAACGCTATCAAAAGTTAAATTAGATATGGTTACGCTAACTGCTAGTGACGGTGAACTTTCATCTGAAACGCTAACTGCAAGCGTTAAAGTAAACGGTGAAGCGGTTGCAAACCCAGAAATTACTTGGAGTATTTCAGAAGATAGCGCAACTGACGTAATAACTCTAGTAAACGGCGCTGTTACCGTTAAAAAAGCAGGGGACACTATAGTAAAAGCGTCTTACGACTATAACGGGAACACTTACTCGGCATTAGCAGCGGTTAAAGTTAATCGCTTTAAAGAAACTATTGCGCTTGAAGGGCTTAACCGATATTTTGAAAGAAGCGCAAACGAAGCCGTTGCAAATGCGGTTATTACTCTTCCTGCTGGCTTTGCGGTTACCGGTGAATATACCTTTACCGATAGCCTTGGCGGAAAAATAAACGCAACGGTTGAAAGCGGAACGCTTACCGTTGATAAAACCGCGCTTACGTTAGGCGCTCAAAATTACACTATAACCGACGACCTTAAAGAACGCACGTTTGAAATTTACGCTACTGACTATATTATTGAAAATGCAAATGACTTTAACGCTTTAATTCAACCGAAGAACGAAGAAGACGTTATTGCAAGTGCTGTTTTGGTAAACGATATTGACCTTGGTAGCGCAGAATATATTTATAAAATAAATAAAGCAGGCAGAACGCTTGATTTTGAAGGCAACGGACACGTTATTAAAGGTGGTAAAACTAACGGTATATTCGGTACGGTTACCGGCGGTAATATAAGAAACGTAGTTCTACTTGGAACGGAAATCGTTTCTTCAGATAGAAGTGGCGCGTTTGCAAATACTATTGGTAATGGCGCAAGAGTAGAAAATATAGCGGTAATAAACCCGAACATAACTGGAACTAACGTTGCAATGTTCGCAGGTAGAGTTTATTCTGTTGACACTACGGTTATGAACTGTATAGCGGTCGATAATAGACCTTATAACCAAGCGGAAAAATACGTTATCTCTGGTATATTTGACATTTTAGGAACTTCTGCTCAAGCGGGCTATTTTAGTAACTTATTAACGCTAACCCCATTCCAAAAATACGGCGCGCCTGAAGGTGATAGCGCTATTAGGGAAATTCAAGCAACACCGACGACTGGTGGCAGTAATTATAAGATTAAGGCTAACAGTTGGGAAGAACTTATTGAAAAGGTTGGCAACAATTCTATAGAACAAATCGGCGTTATAGAACTTATCGGTGGCAAACCTTATATTGCAGGTATCTTAATTGACTTTAAGTATGAAGAAATTATCCGTACGGGCGAAAACGCTGATAGACCTTTAGTGGTTGGTAGTGAAAACGTTGTTTCTTCAACGGCGCTTAACGGCAAAACCGTTGAAACTATAACAGTATATTCGGGAGTACACACCAAAACTATTGAAAGTAGTGAATTTACCGTAAACGGCGCAAATGTGACTTTATCTGCAACCGCCCTTGAAGGACTTTACGGTCAAGATAACTCTGTAATTATGTTTAACACTACTGACGGCTCTTACTTCTTAAAGGTAAGCATAGTTAAAGGTATTTCAAGTTACGCTGATTACGCTGATATGATGGCTAACGGTAGAGACGGTAATTACGTTCAAACTGCCGATATTGATATGACTGGTAAAAAATATAGCGTAAACCAAAATACTTTCTTTACAGGAACATACGACGGTCAAGGCTATAAGATAATCGGCGGTACAACTAACGGTTGGTTTGCAAACGTTGCTGGCGGAACGGTTAAAAATCTAATTTTGGTTGGCACTAATATTATAATGAACTCGCGCGGTGGCTCTATTGCGAACACCTTACAACAAGGCGGGTTATTAGATAATATTTACGTTGTAAACGCTAAAGCCGCAACCATAAGCGGAAACGAATATATAGGCTTACTTGTTGGCAGAACTTATACGTCAACTACTTCTATTACTAACTGTTTAGTCGTTGATGCAGAACTTCCCGTATCAGGTAGCGTAAGTTCAATAGTTGGTGTTATCGGTGACTCTACCGAACAGAACGTAACCGTTAAGGTAACTGACGGCGAAACGGAAACAGATTACGTTTATAATACCATATTTGATTATAAAGATGAAAACGGCGCAGAAAAAGCAGGCAGAATTAGTAACGTTTACTCAATTTCATTAAACGGCTATATAGCAATGGGTGATGAAGTAAGGTCAGGCTCAACCGTTACGGGCATTATAGAAAGAATTCCCGACGACATAAAGAGCGTTGGCAACGTTGAAAGTTTTGCAGAATTTATTTCCGCAGCAGGCGACAGGGTTTCTGCGTTTAAGTACGTAAACGCTAATAAAGCAAACGAAATTAAAGGCGCAACCGACGCGATTACTTTCAAAATTATATCTACGGTAGAAGTTGAACAAGACACTATACCCGGATTTACTAAATCAGAAGTTAACACTATTACCGCAACCGAATTTAACGGCATAACTATAACGGGTGTTTCACTTTTGGCTACCGACGGTTCAACTACCGATATAAGCGGATATTCTTTAAGCGGAACAACCATTACATTTAACGCTCCGGCGTTTGCAAATGTAACGGGCGGTAGCGGAATAAGTTTAGTGGTTGCAACGGAAACTACGCGTTACATTGCGAAAATTGATATAGTTGACGGTTATATCGCAACGGCAGAAGATTTTAAAGCAATGATGGCAAGTTCAGTAACAGCGCCACTAACTGGTTATTACGTTCAAACCGCTGATATAGACCTTGAAGATTGGGCATCAGGATACGTTGTTAATACGATAAACTTTAAAGGTGTATACGACGGTCAAGGTTACAGCATCTTAAACGGAAGAACGGCAGGTTTATTCGGAACTATCGCTGGCGCAGGCACTATCGTTAAGAATTTGGTTTTGGTTAATACCACTTTGTATCAAATAATATCTGACCGCGTGGGCGCTCTCGCAAGTACCGTTCAAGAAGGCGCAGTTATTGATAACGTTTACGTTATCGGCGCTAAATTTGACACTGCTCGAAGTTACACAAACGCAACTAATTCAAGTTACGTAAACACGGATAATCAACGCGAAGGTTTACTTGTGGGTAATACGTATACTGATGGAACTGTGATTAAGAACTGCCTTGTTGTTGATACTCAAACAACAGCGCCACAATATACCTATGCTGTGGTTGGTCACCGTGGCGCAACGGGAATGATAGTTTCTAACACTTACGCTATTTCTACAAATTACACAGTTTCTTGTGGCTCTAACAGGTTGACTTCGGAAGTGATTTGCGCTGATTATACTGCGTTTAGCAATTCTGCGGAAGACCTTGCAAAGTTTACTTATCTTAATATAGATAATAACGGCAACGTAACCGTTGGTAGGGGCACAACGAAAACCACGATTTATACCGCGCCTATAGGCGAATAAAAATTTACTTTAAAAAGCACGTCACAAGGGGGGAATTTTTCCCCTTGTGATAAGCCATTTATTAAAACCCGTCATTACGAGTCGCGCTATTAAAGACGGGCAAAGGAAGTAATCTTAAAAGAGATTGCTTCGGAAGAAAGTCAAAGCGGGTAATTCTCGCAATGACAAATCAGTAAAAAGGTAATAACGGATTAACCGATTATTATAAAAAAATTCAGGAGGATGAATTATGAAACAATGTTACACAACGCCAGACTTTATCGTTCGTGAACTTAAAGAAGACGTAGTTTTAGCGTCTCCGCTTTCGGACATTAACGATTCGGGCTGGAACAGCGAATGGGAAAGTGGGTTAGGAGGTAACGGATAATGACTAAAAATTTAAAGACAAAATTAGTAGTTTTATTTGCATCTCTTATGCTTTTATGCGTGGCAGTTTTGGGGCTTAACCAAACTCTCGTAAAAGCCAACAGCACCTACGCAGGCTTAACCGGTACTGCATCGGAAGTAACGGCAGAAGTTGCTATTGAAGACGGCGAATTCGTTATTTCTGATTATGCAGAAATTAAAACGGTTAGCCCTAACGGTATCAGATTTGATACTACGGTAAAGGCAAGTTTACTTGAAAAACTTCCCACCGACGCGCAGTTTGGTACGCTTATCGTTCCTACCAAAATTTTAGGTCAAACGGAACTTAATCTTGCAAACGCAAGCGCTGTAAAGGCAAACGTAGTTTACGCAAATCAATATTTGTTTGACACTACTGAAGGTAACGAAGGTAACGGACTTTACAAAGCAACCCTTTTGGGAACTCAAAACGGCGAATCTTTTGATGACTTTTTGAGAGAATATTACGACGTAGAAATTTCTGCGCGTTCTTTCGTTAAGTATACCGTTGGCGGTCAAGAAAAAACTGCTTATACTAACACTATTTCTTGGTCAATGGCTCAAGTTGCAGGTCGCAATATCGCGCTTGCTGACACTTTAGGTCTTGACCCGGAAGAAGTTGAATTCTTGTGGCCGATTTTGGGTGCAGGTGTGCAAGATAATGATGCTGGCGTGGTTTTAGCAGCAAACACTACCGAAGGTTATGAAATTGACCTTACTGAAAAAGTTTCTGGCGATATACTTAAAGTATACGATATGGAAATGAATGACGTAACCAACCTTGCAACTGGTAAGACCGTTAACGTAACCGTAGGCGCAAACCGTGGTGAAATGGGCTATCTTGCAATAACCGAAAGGGAAGCCGTTGCAACAATGTTCACCGTTGCTGACGGTTTGATTGATTCTAAAGAAGATTTTATTGCAATGATGGGTACGCCTGGTTCTGGTGTTACTTCAACAGTTACTGGTTACTACGTACAAACTGCTGATATTGATTTAACTGGTCATACTTATAAATCATACGGTTCAAATTATGCGGATTTTAAGGCTGTTTACGACGGTCAAGGTTACAGCATTATCGGCGGGACTACTAACGGTTGGTTCTCTAACGTTTCAGGAACTGTTAAGAACGTGGTATTAGTTGGCACTACTGCAACTAGAGATAGTGGTACGGGTGGCGCGGTATCAAGACAGGTAAATTCCACCGCGGTTTTAGATAATATTTATTTGTTCGGTATTAAAAAGAGTGTTGAAACTGATACAAACTATCAACAACAACACGCAAAATTTGTAGGGGAAGTTAGAGTTAATGCAACTATCAGAAATTGTCTTTTGGTTGATACTAACGAAACTGCTGGCGCAGGTAGCAAATTTATGGCAGTTTCTAATGGTGGCGCGAACGTTACTAATACTTTCGGTATTACAAGTAATTATTCTGACGTAGAAGAAGATGGAAAAACTACAGTTTCCACTTCTCTTGGTGAGATAGTTGCTGATTATGATACTTTTGAAGAGTCTGCAGATATGAATGGTTATTTATATATTAAGACTGATGATTTAGGTCGTGTTTACGTAGGTGAAGGCACTACAAAGTCTATTCTAAAAGATATACAAAACGTTGCTCTTGCTAATTCAACTGCAGTAGTTGACGCTGTTGACGGTGGTACGTTTGCATTTGACCAACTTGATGGCAAAGCTGTTGAAATGGTTATTATAAACAATAAACAAGTTGCTTTCACTCAAAGCGGAAAATCTATAACTGTTGCTGGAAGTGAAGTTTCATCTTTAGAAAAGAAAGAATCTGAAATGTTAATTAAAGTTGGTAGCGTGATTTATTCTACCACCGTTAAGGTTTGTGATAGAATTATTGACTCTGCAGAAGATTTCACTAAATACGTTGCGCCGTTCCATTCTACTAATAAAGGTAAGATTACTGGTTACTTCGTTCAAACTAAAGACCTTAATATGGAAGGCGTTGCTAATATTTGTTCTGTAAGTGATGATGTGTTTGCTGGCGTTTATGATGGTCAAGGCTATAGTATAATCGGCGGAACGACCAACGGTTGGTTCGGTGATTTAACAGGTACGGTTAAAAACGTGGTTATCGTAGGTACAACTTTGGATATAAATACTTATTCTGGCGCGTTGGCTGTTCGTATAACACACGGCGGTTCGGCGGAAACTGAATCGCACGTTGATAACGTTTACGTAATCAACGTTAATACGGCTGAAGGTGTTAGTGATGCAAGTAACAATACTGGTTTACTTGCAGGTAAATGGTATAGTTACGCAGGTGGCGCTTCAATAACTAACGTTCTTGTTGTTGATAACGGCGTTGCAAATTATCAATACGCCGTTTTAGGTCAATGGGCAAGTAGCGCAGGTAGCGCAACGCTTACAAACGTTCACGCTATAACCAGTAAAACCGTGTTTGCGCATACTAAAGTACCTACCTATACGCATTTGCACGCAGACTATTCCGCATTTGCTAGCGCTGCAACGCTTTCTGGGTTTAAGTATTTAGATACTGACGCAAGCGGTAACGTAACGGTTGGTAGGGGTACTACAAAAACCACTATTTATACCGCGCCTGTAGGCGAATAAAAAATTAACGATAAAAGGCACGTCACAAGGGGAAAAATTCCCCTTGTGATAAGCCATTTATTAAAGTCATTACGAGACGTTCTTTCAAAGACGGGCAAACGAAGTAATCTAAAAAGAGATTGCTTCGGAAGAAAGTCAAGTAAGCCGTTCTCGCAATGACAAAAAATTGATTATTTAAACATAACAAGGCTAAAAATATGAATAATAAAATAGGAACAAATTTCGGACCGTTTATAAAAAGAAATTCACTTTTTGACGTGCTTAAAAAGACTGCGCAAGCAGGTTTTGAGGCGGCTGATTTTTCGCTTACAAGAACTTACGGCGTAG
This sequence comes from Clostridia bacterium, assembly GCA_017505675.1. Classification (GTDB taxonomy): domain Bacteria; phylum Bacillota; class Clostridia; order Christensenellales; family Borkfalkiaceae; genus UBA1259. The sequence continues at coordinate 6,059 of JAFVOV010000018.1, read as the reverse complement.
AGCGTGAAAATGAAGAAAATTTTTATAAAGACGTAAAAAAACTTTCTGATGATTTAGGGCTTTATTTAGCGCAGGGGCATACCCCTTTTTCTCGCGGGGATTACAGTAAGGAATATTTTTTAGGTGACGAGTGGTTTAACGCGCAATGTGATTCAATAAGGCGCGCAAGTTATTTAGGTATCCCGTGGGTGGTTATTCATCCGTTTACGCATCACCCGAAAGAAACTGAAAGTAACCGTTATACTGAAGAAAAAAGAAAAGAAGGTTTTGAAATAAACTATAAGTTTTATAAGCGCTTAAAACCCGTGCTTAACGGCTACGGCGTAAATTGCGCGATAGAAAACCTTGCCGAAAATGATTTTATTACAAACGGGCATCAGCCTTGTTCATTATATTCATCAAAAGAATTAAACGATTTTTTAGATTACCTTGCGGATGATAAAACTTTCGGGGTATGTCTTGATACGGGGCACGCTAATTTGGTTGCAGAAGAAGGCGTTCCTGCGTTTATAAAAAATTTGGGCAAAAGGCTTAAAGTGTTGCATCTAAACGATAACTTTAGTGAATTTTTAGACGTGCATTTGCCACCGTTTTACGGCGATTTGCCTTGGGGTGAAATAAAAGACGCTTTAGTTCAAATCGGTTATGACGGAGCGCTTTGTTTTGAATGTATTAACCGAATGCCGAACGACGAGTTCGATATGTTGTTTGCGGAATATATTTATAAAACCGCAAAATTGATTTTTGATAGAAAATAAGTTTTTAATTTCCTTTTAATTTTTTCCTGTCATTACGAGTCGCGCTATTAAAGACGGACAAACGAAGTAATCTAAAAAGAGATTGCTTCGGAAGAAAGTCAAAGCAAGCAATTCTCGCAATGACAATAAAAAACTGTCATTTTGACACGGGCAAGCGTAGACGGGCAAGGGAAAAATCTTAAAAAAGATTGCTACGCGACTACGGCACTCGCAATGACAATGCTATGTCATTACGAGTTATGCTTTCAAAGACGGACAAACGAAGTAATCTTAAAACGGGAAATAAAACTGTTCATTATATAACGCGTTTATTTTAAGCGCGTAAGACGAGGTGATTTTATGTTTATTGAAACCGAAAAAGCAGGCTTAATTAAAAATCACGTAGCCGATTTGTGTATAGTCGGTGGCGGTTTGGCTGGTACTATTGCCGCTATTTCCGCTGCGAGGCGTGGCGTTAAAGTCGTTTTGATGCAAGATAGACCCGTGCTTGGTGGTAACTGCTCAAGCGAAGTTAGGTTGTATATTCGTGGCGCTGTTAAAGAAGAAGACAGGGAAACGGGTATATTGAACGAACTTGAAGAAGAAAACATCTATTGCAACGGTGAACTTTCTAACTCCGTTTGGGATAGCGTTCTTTTAGGGAAAGTAATGGAAGAAAAAAATATTACCATGCTTTGCAACTGTTCTTGCCTTGACGCGCAAACTGAAAATAACAAAATCGTATCGGTTACCGGTTGGCAACTTAATACGTATACTTGGCATAAAGTTACTGCAAAATATTTTGCAGACTGTTCTGGGGATTCTATTTTAGCGCCTATCGTCGGCGCGGAATTTACTTCGGGTAGAGAAGGTAAGGACGTTTACGGTGAAAGCCTTGCGCCCGATAAGTCTGATAAAAGGCTTATGGGTATGTCTTGCTTGTTGCAGGCTAGGGAAATTGACCGTAAGGTTGAATTTATTCCGCCAAAGTGGGCTAACGTTTATGAAACGGATGAAGATATAGGTAGTCTTTCTTTTGAAGAAGGCGTTCGTCACATGCGTTGCGATACTATCGGCACTAACGGAAACAACTTGTGGTGGATGGAAATCGGCAGTAGCGAAAACGGCATTAGCGATACTGAAAAATGTAAACTTGAACTGTTGAAAATCGTTTACGGCGTTTGGGACCATATAAAAAACAAAGATAACCATAACGCTGATAATTGGGAACTTGAATGGGTGGGCTTTTTACCCGGGAAAAGGGAGTCAAGGCGCTATATAGGCGACCACGTTTTAATTCAACAAGACGTTTTATCCGGCGGTAAATTTGATGACGTTGTTGCTTACGGCGGTTGGCCACTTGACGACCACGACCCTAACGGTATGGCAAGCGTAGATATGAAACCGTCAAACGTTATTTTAGACGGTATGTACGGTATACCTTACCGCTCGCTCTATTCTAAAAATATAGATAATTTATTGTTTGCTGGTCGCAATATAAGCGCTTCGCACGTGGCGTTTAGTTCAACTAGAGTTTTAGCAACTTGCGCTCTTTTAGGGCAAGCGGTTGGTACTGCGGTTTCGGTTTGCAATAAGTACGGTGTAAATCCGCGCGGTGGCTTAAAGTACATAGGTGAAATTCAAACGGCTCTTATGGATGACGGCGTTTATTTGCCTTACAATAAAAGGGTATTTAAAGATTATTTATTGAACGCAAAAATGAATATTTCCGACGCGCAAAAAGCGGTGTTGTTTAACGGCGTTGAACGCCCCAAAGACGGCGATAATTACGTTGAACTTAATATCGGGGATAGCGTATCTTTTGATTTTGCTAACCCGCAAGATATTAAAACTTTAAGGTTGCAATTTGACCTTGATTATACTAGAAAGAGCATTTCACCGCACCTAAAACTTCAACGTTTTGCAATGCGTATGAATAAAGGTAGAGATTTTGTTCCTGTTAAAGTTGCAAACACTATCGTTAAAAACTTTGAAGTTTACGCAGATGGAAAGAAAGTTTATTCGGTAGATAATAACTATTACTCTTTTATAAAACTTCCGCTTAACGTTAAAGCAAAAAAACTTGAAATTCGCTTTAATGAAACGCGTGGATATGATAAAATTCGCCTTTACGGTGTAGATATTTTGGACTAATTATGAATTATAAAGTAAAAAATTTGGGCATTATGTTAGACTGCTCTAGAAATGCCGTGATAACACCAAAAACGCTTAAAAAATATATCCCTTTATTAAGCAAAATGGGGTATAACGAACTTCAACTTTATACTGAAGACACTTTGCTTATTGATAGTGAACCGTATTTTGGGTATCTGCGCGGTGGGTATATCGAAAGTGAAATTAAAGAAATTATTTTAGAGTGTGACAAATTCGGTATAGAAGTTATCCCGTGCGTGCAGACTTTAGGGCATATGGAAAGGGCATTAAAGCAACCCGTATACGCTGAATATGCAGATACGCATAACGTTTTGATGACGGATGATGAAAAGGTTTATTCTTTTATAGAAAAGATTTTTTCTAACGCAAGAAAACTTTTCAAATCTAATAAAATCAATATCGGTATGGATGAAGCGTACTTGGTTGGCTTTGGCAATCACTTTAAGCGTTTCGGTTATCAGAGTAAAGAAGAAATTATGCGCCGTCACTTAAAGCGCGTTGCATCTATTGCTGATAAATATTCTTTTACCGCTATGATGTGGAGCGATATGTTCTTTGACGTTGGTGAAAACGGACAGCAATATATTATCCGCGAAGATGCGAAAGCAGAAATTCCCGCTAATATCACTCCCGTATACTGGGATTATTATAGGACTAGTGAACAGCATTATATAGAGCATATTAAAGCGCACGAAGGCTTAAAAAAGGACGATTTATGTTTTGCCGCTGGCGCGTGGAGTTGGGTAGGGTTCGTTCCTAAAAACGAACACGCTTTTGAAACCTTTTTGCCTGCGGTAAGCGCGTGTAGAAAAACGGGGGTTACCGACCTTTACATCACCGTTTGGGGCGATAACGGCGCTGAATGCCCTTACGCTGCAATATTCCCTGCGCTCTGCTACTTTGCTGAAGCCGCAAGGGGAGTTACCGATATAAACGCGGTTAAGGAAAAATTCAAAGCCGTTTTCGGTGCTGATATGGATGATTTTATGCTTTACGATAACATTAACGGCGTAGGCGTAAATAAAGACCCCGTTCAAAATCCGTCAAAATATATGCTTTATAACGACGTGTTTTTAGGGCGCTTTGACTGTACGGTTGAAGAAAACGACGCGAAAGAGTTTAAAGATATTGCAGATAAGTTAAAATCGCTTACTTCTAACGCCGATTACGGTTGGATGTTCAATATGGGGTATTATCTTGCGCGCGCGCTTTCGGTTAAATGTGATTTAGGTATACGCACGCGCTCTGCTTACTTATCGGGTGATAAATCTGCGCTTAACGCGCTTTTAGCCGATTACGATAAAACGGCTGAATATATAACTGACTTTTATTACGCATTTGAAAACGCTTGGCACGTTGAGAAAAAGCCGTTCGGTTTTGAAGTGCAAGAAGTTAGGCTTTCAGGGCTTATCGGAAGAATTAAAGCGTGTAAGAGAAAGTTAAAAAAATATCTTGACGGTAAAATTGATAAAATTGAAGAACTTGAAGTTAAAATTTTAGATTACTCTGGCGCAGGTGAAATTAAAAAACGCAAAAAACTTGTTGTGAACGACTGGGCTGATAATATTACTACGGGTAGCGCAGGGTTTTAAGTAAAATATTAAATTGAAAACGGTTTTTGTTTTTGCAAATGCCGTTTTTTTATTTACTAATTTAATAAAATGTTGTAAAATAGCCGTATGAAAGAAAACAAAAACGTTAAACTTTTAAGCGCAAGCGAAGGCGGTTTTGCTTTTGCAATAATGATTTGCGCGTATATTTTTATATCGTTTATCGGGCAAACTATTGCGGGCGCTATTTTCGGTGAAAAGAGCGTGGCGTATATTGCGGTTTGTTCGCTTTTTTCCGCGCTTGCAATGCTAGGTGTGATTTTATATTTCACGCTTTATAAAAAGGTGGAATTTAAAACCTTTTCGGGAATAAATAAGTTTAAGCCTATATCGCTATTACTTGCAATATTGTTATCTTTTGGAATGTTTTTCGGGCTTGGATTTATTAACGATTTATTTGCAGGAATATTTAAAAGTTGGGGGCTAAACGTTTCTGCGGTAAGTATTCCGCTTAATAACGCTTTTCATTTAATACTGTTTTCAGTTTTATTTGCGCTTATTCCTGCGGTAACTGAAGAAATTTTCTTCCGCGCCCTTATGTTAAAATCACTTGAAAGCGTTAAAGCCGTGTGGGCGGTTACGGCAGTTTCGGTTACCTTTGCGCTCTATCATTGTTCGGTTTCGCAATTTATATATCAGTTAATTTACGGCGCGGGGCTTGCTATGCTTTTTATGTACGTTAAAAGCATAATCCCGTGTGTTATCGCTCATTTTATCAACAACATTTCCGTAATAATTTTTGAATATTTTAAATTTAGCATAAATTTATATAATCCGCTTATTATTGCTGGTGGTATTTTGGCGCTTATCATTTTTGCGCTTATTACAGTTTTAAGCATAATAAAATTAGAAAAAACGAAAAAAGAATTTAGTTCAGTTAAAAAGTTTTACTTTCCGTTTGCAATTTTCGGTTGCGTTATATGTTTAGCGCTTTTAATAGGTAATTTATTCGTGGTGTAGTATGATAATGGTTAATATAGTTGCCGTTGGTAAAGTTAAAGAAAAATATTTTTTAGAAGGCATTTTAGAGTATAAAAAACGCCTTTCTAAATATTGTGAAATAAATATAGTGGAAATCGCTGAAGAAAATTTTACAAAAACTGATTCTGTAATTATTGAAAGTATAAAAGAGCGTGAAGGCGAAAAGATTTTACCGCACTTAAAAGGTTACGTTTTTGCTATGGCTATAGAAGGCGATAAACTTTCAAGCGAACGCCTTGCGTCTAAAATTAAAAGTTTATCAGATAGTGGTGAAGGTGTTATTACTTTCGTTATAGGCGGTTCTTACGGGCTTTCAGATAAGGTTAAAGAAAAAGCAAAAACGCTTTTATCTTTTTCGGATATGACTTTTCCGCATACGCTTTTTAGGCTTATGCTTACCGAGCAAATTTATAGGGCGTTTTCTATTAACGCAGGTAGCGCGTATCATAAATAAATCATACTATTTAGTATGAATATTTATAAAAAATACAAAAAATTTTACCGTGCTTTTCGTGAAAAAAAAGGTGTTTTAGGGTTTAGCCATTTCGGTAGACCT
>JAFVOV010000017.1 GCA_017505675.1 Clostridia bacterium | reverse complement strand
TGCCGAAAAATTTGATATAACGGTAACAACCGCGTCGGGTGTTGAAAAGGTAGTAAAAAGCGAACTTTTGCGTTTAGGCTACGGGGAAGTTCCTGCAGTAAACGGCGCGTTAACTTTTACGGGTGATGCGCTTGCAGTTGCGCGTTGCAATTTGTTTTTGCGTTGCGCCGATAGAGTTTATATTAAACTTAAAGAATTTACCGCTACTACTTTTGACGAACTTTTTGACGGGGTTAAAGAGTTTAGAGCGGAAGATTATTTTCCGCTATTTTCACGCGTAACCGTAAACGGCAAATGCGTTAAAAGCCAACTTTACGCAGTTTCTGCTTGCCAAAGTATAATAAAAAAGGCAATATCTGATAGGCTTTGTTCGTATCACGGCGTAAGGCGTTTAGAAGAAACGGGCGCGGAATACGCGGTGGAATTTTCTATATTTAAAGATACCGTTACGCTATATTTAAACACTAGCGGGGCGGGACTGCATAAACGCGGTTATCGTGATTTAGTGGGTATTGCGCCTATAAAAGAAACCCTTGCGTCAGCGTTATTGCTGTTAAGCGATTTTTATAAGGAAAGACCGTTTTTAGACCCTTTCTGTGGCTCTGGAACTATCGCTATAGAAGCGGCAAGAATTGCAATGAATATCGCAGGCGGAAAGGGGCGCAGGTTTTCTTTTAACGACTGGTCGAATTTTGACAAAAAATATTTTGACCTTGCCTTTGAAGAAGCGCTTGATAAAGAAGATAGAACGGTTAAACTTGATTTTTTTGCGTCTGATATTGACCCTAAAGCGATTAAACTTGCAAAGCGCCACGCAGAGCGCGCAGGCGTTAAAGATAAAATCAACTTTTCGGTTTTAGACGTTAAAAATTTTAAGACTAATTTAAGGTGCGGTACTATAGTTACCAACCCGCCGTACGGTGAGCGCGTTTACGATATAAAGGAAGCCGAAGCGTGCTATAAGTCGCTTGGGAACGTTTATAAAAATCTTGACGGTTGGTCGGCGTTTATTATAACTAGCGCTAAAAATTTTGAAAAGAATTTCGGTTTAAGGGCGGATAGGGAAAGGAAACTTTATAACTCTAACCGAGAATGTAAATATTACTATTATTATGGAAAGGTGGATAGATGACAGACGGTAAAATTTTAGTTGAAAAATTGATTAGATATGCGGAAAAGTTTTTGCACTTAAATCCGCGTGATGAAATTTACACGCGCAACCTTTTGCTCCGTGAGTTTAAGTTAAGCGAGCCTTGTGAAGACGCAGGGGATTTAAGTTTTATTGATGCTTTAACCGTTCCCGATATTATCGTTAGCGAGATTGAAGATTACGCTTTAAGTAAAGGCTTGATAGAAAAGGGATATGAAAATCTTTATTCTACTTATATTATGGGTATACTTTCACCGTTGCCGTCAAAGGTAAATGAAACTTTTTGCAAAATAAAGGCTGAACAGGGCATTATAAAAGCGTGTGAATACTTTTACGACCTTTCAGTAAAAAATAATTACGTTCAAAAAACTGCTATCGGGCGCAACTTAAAGTGGACGTATCCTGATGGTGATAGGTATTTGGAAATTACCGTTAATTTAAGTAAGCCTGAAAAAGATAATAAAGAAATCGCAAAACTTTTAACGGCGGCTGGTAATAAGAAAGGTAAATATCCTTTATGCCTACTTTGTAAAGAAAACGAAGGTTTTGAAGGTACGCTTACTCACCCTGCAAGAGAAAATATTAGAACGATTTCGTTAAAACTCGGCGGGGAAGACTGGTTCGTTCAATATTCGCCTTACGCGTATTTTAACGAACACATGATAGCGATATCAAATAAGCACGCGCCTATGCATATTGCGGAAGATACGGTTGTTAAGGTTTTAGACTTCGTTGATTATTTCCCTAATTATATGGTTGGCTCTAACGCGGCGCTACCGATAATAGGCGGTTCAATATTAAATCACGAACATTTTCAGGGCGGCGGATATTTGATGCCTATGCATAAAGCGCCGTTAAAAAAGAAATATCGTTCGGAAAAATACGCTAGCGTTTCCGTCGGTAGGGTTGACTGGTATAATAGCGTTTTGCGCCTTGAAAGCAAAAATAGGGCGGAAATTGCCGCGCTTGCAACCGATATTATAAAAGAGTGGGAAAAATTCACTTGTGAAGAATGTGATATTTACGCTAACAGCGGTGAAGTAAGGCACAATTCGCTTTCACCCGTTGCAAGAAAGTGCGGGGATAGTTATATTTTAGATATAATATTACGCAATAACCGCACTAACGAAGAATTCCCAGATGGAATATTCCACGCGCATCCCGAATATCACAACATCAAGAAAGAAGGTATCGGGCTAATTGAAGCAATGGGTTTGTTTATTCTTCCCGGAAGATTAAAGAAGCAACTCAATATGATAGCGGAACTTCTTTGTGGTAAAGTTAAATACGATAAAACTGAAATTGAAAACGCTGAAAATTATTTGTACGCGCATAGAAATATGATTGCAGAACTTATAAGCGAAGGGTTATCTGACAATATGGCTGATGCGGAAAAGCGAGTTACGGAATACGTCAACTTGGTTTGCAAAAACATATTGTTTAACACCGCTGTGTTTAAGGATGACGCCGTTGGTAACGCAGGTTTTGAGAAATTTTTAAATTCGTTTAATATTAAATAAATTTATATATAAGGAGATTGTTATGAACGTTTTAGTAACAGGTGGGGCAGGATACATTGGCTCACACACAATGATAGAATTGATGGATGCGGGGCATACCGTTGTTTGTATTGATAACTTTATGAACAGTAAGTATGAAGCCGTTAAAAGGGTGGAAAAAATTACCGGAACAAAAATTAAATTTTATGAAGGCGATATTCGTGACGGCGCGATTTTAGATAAGATTTTTAACGAAAATAAAATTGACGCGGTTATTAACTTTGCAGGGCTTAAAGCCGTTGGCGAATCTTGCGCAAAACCTTTAGAATATTATGAAAATAATATTGAAGGGCTTTTGATTTTGGCGTTTAAGATGCGTGAACACAACGTTAAAAACTTGGTGTTTTCATCTTCAGCAACCGTTTACGGAAAACCTGAAAGCGTGCCTATTAAAGAAGATTTCCCGCTTTCTACTTCTAATCCTTACGGTAGCACTAAATTGTTTATTGAATATATTCTTAAAGATTTATATAAATCAGACCCGACCTTTAATATCGCTATTTTAAGATACTTTAACCCGATAGGCGCGCACGCGTCTGGTGAAATAGGCGAAGACCCCAAGGGTATACCCAACAACCTTTGCCCATACATAACTCAAGTTGCAGTTGGTAAGCGCGAATATTTAGGCGTGTTTGGTGACGATTACGATACACCTGACGGAACGGGCGTAAGAGATTATATTCACGTAGTTGACCTTGCAAAAGGTCACGTTCTTGCGGTAAATAAACTTGCAGAGAACCCCGGTCTTTTAATCGTTAATCTTGGTACGGGTAAAGGCTATAGCGTTTTAGATATGGTTAAAGCGTTTGAAAAGGTTACCGGAAAACCCATACCTTATAAAATTATGCCACGCCGTCCTGGCGATATTGACGAATGTTATGCAGACCCGTCTTACGCTAAAGAAGTTTTAGGCTTTGAAGCGACAAAAACTTTAGAAGATATGTGCCGTGACGCTATGAACTGGCAAACTAAAAACCCCGACGGGTACGGGAATTAAAAAACTACAAAAACACAAAACGGTAAAATTTGCAAAAAACGCAAATTTTGCCGTTTTTTATTTGCAAAAATTATTGCAAAATTTAAAAAAACGGTGTAAAATAGAATTATAAAAACGCGAAATTTTCAAAAAAAGGAGAATTTTATGAAATACGGGTTTGTTAAAACTGCTTGCGCTTCGCCAGAATTAAGGGTTGCGGACACGGAATTTAATGCTAACAATATTATAGGCGCTATTGACGCTGCGGTTGCAAAACACGCGGAATTGATAGTATTCCCAGAACTTTCTGTAACGGGCGCAACTTGCGGGGATTTATTTTATTCTGAAACTTTAATTAAAGGCGCGCTAACGGCAGTTAAAAAAATTACCGATAGCACGGCAAATAAAAGCGCTCTTGTTTTTATAGGCGCGCCTATAAAAAAGGGCAATCAAATTTATAACGTTGCAATAGCAATTAACGCAGGAAAGGTGCTTGCCGTTATACCTAAAACGGTAATGCGCGCTTATAACGGGTATTCTGATACGAGATATTTTGCGGAATGTCCGTATGAAAACCAAACGATTGAACTGTTTGGGCAAAAAATACCTTTCGGCAATAAAATTATTTTTGAAAACCGCTCTAATGCACAGTTTACGGTTTCGGCGGAAATAGGGAGCGATTTATTCTCACCGTTATCACCATCAACTTATCACGCGCTAAACGGAGCGAATATCATAGTAAATTTATCTTCAGTCTGCGCGTCGGTTGGTAAGACTGAATATATTAGGGAAACCGTTAAAGCGCATAGCGGTAAAATCGTTTGTGGTTACGTTTACGCGGAATCTGGGGACGGGGAATCTACTACGGATTGCGTTTACGGCGGTCAAAAAGTAATTGCGGAAAACGGAACGGTTCTTATTGATAGCGGTGATTTTAACGGCAACTTGACCGTTTCAGAAATCGACGCGTCTTTTATAGAAAGTGAAAGAATAAAGATATTTAACGGCGAATTGCGTGACGACGGTTATGAACGCGTGCAGTTTACTGCGGAAGGTAACGGAGCGCTTACCCGTGTATATGAAAAAACGCCTTTCGTGCCTATGGACGGTGGGAATTTAACCGAAAGGGCGGAAAAAATACTCAACATGCAAGCGGAAGGTCTTAAAAAGAGAATAAGCCATTCACACGCGTCTAGCGCGGTGTTGGGGCTTTCAGGCGGTCTAGATTCAACCCTTGCAATTTTGGTTGCCGTTACCGCAATGAAAAAGTTGGGTAGACCGCTTAAAGACGTGGTTGCGGTTACTATGCCGTGTTTTGGCACTACTTCAAGAACTTTCCAAAACACGATAAAACTTGCAAAGGCGCTAGGTGTAACTCTTAAAAAAATAGATATAACAAAGTCTGTTATTAGGCATTTAAAAGACTTAAAACACCCTGAAAACTTATATGACGTTACTTATGAAAACGCTCAAGCAAGGGAACGCACTCAAGTTCTTATGGATATGGCTAATATGAATAACGGTTTAGTAGTTGGTACGGGGGACTTATCTGAACTTGCGCTTGGTTGGGCAACGTATAACGGCGACCATATGTCAATGTACGGTGTAAACTGTTCCGTACCTAAAACTTTGGTTCGCCACATAGTTGAAGTTTACGCTAAAAAGAGCAAAGGCAAATTAAAAGCGGTGTTATCGGATATTTTAGATACGCCCGTAAGCCCTGAACTTTTGCCTGCTGAAAACGACGCAATTTCACAAAAAACGGAAGATATTGTAGGACCTTATATTTTACACGATTTTTATTTGTATAATATGATTAGAAAAGGTTTTTCACCTGCAAAAATTTATTATATCGCTTGTGAAACCTTTAATGGTGATTTTAAGAAAGAAACTATTCTTAAATGGCTTAAAACTTTCGTTCGCAGATTCTTTAACCAGCAGTTGAAGCGTTCTTGCGTTCCTGACGGTGTAAAGGTGGGTACTGTTACGCTTTCTCCGCGTGGCGACTGGAAAATGCCGTCTGATGCGGTGTCTTCGCTTTGGCTTAACGAACTTGAAAATTTATAATATATTATATAATGTATATAAATAATCGTTGCTAAAAGATTTTTTAAAAAATTAAAAAAACTTTGTAAAAATAGTTGACATATAGTGTTATGTTGATTATAATAATAGTAATCATTACTGATAAGGAGCGACGAGATGCGTTATTCAAAGCAAAGAGAATTGATAACGGAAATCATAAAGGGTAGAAAAGACCATCCTACTGCCGATATGATTTACAACTCTGCAAGAGAGTTAGAGCCGAATATAAGTCTTGGCACGGTTTACCGTAATCTTAAACTTCTTGCAGATGAAGGGGTGATTATCACTTTAGAAACGGAAGATAAAAGACTTCATTATGATGGTGATATTTCACGGCACAGTCATTTTATTTGTAATAAGTGTGGCAGAATAGTCGATTTATTTAGACCAGCCGAAACCCCCGTTGAATTAAAAGAAGCAGGGCTAACCGTTACTGATGAAAAATGCGTTTATTACGGTTTTTGCAACTGCTGTAATCATTAAATAAATAAAAAAATTATAAAATATATAAGCGATAAGCGAAAAAAGGAGAAATTGTTATGAAAAAATTTGTTTGCACTATTTGCGGTTACGTTCACGAAGGCGACACTGCGCCTGCTAAATGCCCCACTTGTGGCGCGCCTGATACTAAATTCAAGGCGCAAGCGGACGGCTTAACTTGGGCTGCTGAACACGTTGTTGGCGTTGCTAAAGGCGTTGACCCTGAAATTATTGAAGGTCTTCGCATGAATTTCCAAGGTGAATGCACCGAAGTTGGTATGTATCTTGCAATGGCAAGGGTTGCGCACCGTGAAGGTTATCCTGAAATCGGTCTTTACTGGGAAAAAGCGGCTTACGAAGAAGCAGAACACGCTGCAAAGTTTGCTGAACTTTTAGGTGAAGTTGTAACTGATTCTACAAAGAAGAACCTTGAAATGCGTATTGAAGCGGAAAACGGCGCTACCGAAGGTAAATTTGAACTTGCTAAAAAGGCAAAGGCGCTTAACCTTGACGCTATTCACGATACCGTTCACGAAATGGCGCGTGACGAAGCAAGACACGGCAAGGCTTTTGAAGGACTTTTGAAAAGATATTTCAAATAATAATAAATAGGTGAGCAAAATGAAATATATTTGTAAAGTCTGCGGATACGTTTATGACGACGATGCTGAAGGAACTGTTTTTACAGAACTCGGTGACGATTATGCTTGCCCCGTTTGTGGAGTAGGTAAAGACGAGTTTGAAGAAGAATAAGGAGCAAAAGAGATGAAAGAAAATTACATAGTTTGCAACTGCGCGAAAGTTGATTATCATTCAATAGCAACCGCGCTTGAAACTCACACTAAATTAGAAAACGTTATAGACGTTTTTAAGGACGTACAAAACGTTACGCATTGCACCACGGGTTGTGGCGGATGCTATCAAAAAGTGCTTGACGTTATAAGCGAAGTTTTAATGGGTTAATTTAATAACTTAAATAAAAGCCAAAGCCCGACGGAATTTTCCGTCGGGCTTTGGCGTAATATTTGTTGAAGAAGGAAGAGTTGTAAAAGTTAATTAAACTGATTTCTTTTCATTTTTGCGGTTGATAAAATATACTATTAAGTCAACCGAAACGATAAGAAAGTTTAATAGGTAAAGCGCTAAAACGTAATTTATATTACCAGAAATAATTTTACCTGCAATACCTGCCGAATAACCAAGTAGTATTGCTAAAATAAAGAATACGCTTTTACCTTTAGTGGATTTTGAAGTTATGCTTTTATATACCGAGATAGGCCAACTAAAGCCAAAGCATATAAGCATAATACATTCTAGAATTTGAGTCATTTTTTCTAACTCCTTAATTTTATTTATATTATACACTTGACAAACGATAATGTCTAATATATAATTGTTATGTTTTTAATAACTTTAAGTTATGAATTAAAGGTGCGGATATGGACTTACTTAAACTTAAATATTTTTATATAGTTGCTGAAAAAGAACACGTTACAAAAGCCGCTGAAGAACTTCATGTTGCACAACCTGCGATAACCAAGTCAATTAAACTTTTAGAAAGGGATTTGGGCGTTTCGCTTTTTTACCGCTTTGGAAGAAATATTCGTTTAACTGAATACGGCGTATTATTGAAAAAGCGACTTGACGGTGTTTTTCCGATTATCGACGCAATCCCTGCTGAAATTGAACAATTAAAAAAGGATAATAAATATACCGTTAGGCTCAACGTTCTTGCTGCTAGTAACGCAGTCATGGAAGCGGTTGTTAAATATAAAAATAAAAACCCTGAAGTAATTTTTAATCTTGTGCAAAACCAAGAAAAACCAGATTGCGATATATCTGTTACGACTGATAGCGCGGATATATTGGGCGTTGAAACTAAAAAAAGATGCGTTCTTAAAGAAAGAATTTTCCTTGCCGTTCCAAAAAATTCTGATTACGCGCTTATGGATTCTATTGACCTTGCAGACGTAAAGGAAGAAAAATTTATAAATATAGCGGGTTCGCGTCCGTTTAGGGCTATATGTGATAAAATGTGTGAAAACGCAGGGTTTAAGCCGACCATAGGTTTTGAATCCGATTCGCCGATAGCCGTACAGAACATTATAAGCGCGGAAGCGGGTATAGGCTTTTGGCCGGAGTTTTCGTGGAGAAAGATTAACGCTCACAACGTAGTTTTATTGCCGATAAAAAATCAAGGGTGCAGTAGGGGCATAATAATTGAATTGCACGAATTTAGTGAAAAGTCTAATTATGCTGAAAATTTTTACGAATTTTTAATAGACTATTTAAGAAGAAAACAAAAATGAAAATTCGCGTTTTTTTGCGTTGACAAATGTTAAACGCGTGGTTATAATAAATATGATAAAAATTTAAGGAGTTATAAAAATGGTTGTTTTATACGTGTTTTTAGCGCTTATATCGCTAACGATAATTGTTGCTGTAGGAATTTTATGCGGAAGAATTTGCGTGGAACTTATTAGAGACAGAAACGATAATATGAATGAAGTTTTATGGTTTTGGTTGGGTTTTGCGTTTAATATTTGGGCGATAATTTTAACGCTAGTAGTAAAAAACAGAAAAGAATAAATTTATAGTTTATAAGTAAGCGGGTAGGCAATTTGCCTACCCGTTAGTTTTTTAAATTTAGTTATATTTAATCTAATAAACTCATAGAATTTTGATGTAGGAAAATTTAACTATAGGACAATAAAAATTATAAAACGATAAAATAATTCAAAATTCGCGTAAAGGAAAAAGTTAAAATGTATTTTGCCGTCGTTTCCAAAAAAAAATTTTTATCGGCTATATGCGTTCTTTTAATAATCACTTTAGCAACGCTAGCCGTGTATAAAACGGGCGCGTATCAAGCGTTTAACGGTTACGCTACGCGTAGGTTGCCTATTTACCGCGTTGAAACGGAAGAAAAGAAACTTGCAATTTCTTTTGACTGCGCGTGGGGCGTTGATTATACCGATAAATTATTAAGCGTTATGGCTGAAGAAAACGTGCGTTGCACTTTTTTCATGGTGGAATTTTGGACTAAAAAGCATCCGGATTACGTTGAAAAAATCTTTTCGGCTGGGCATGAAATAGGAACGCACTCTGCAACGCATCCGTATATGAGCAAGTTAGACGAAACGGCGATAAAAAAGGAACTAAATTCGTCTACGCAGGCAATAGAAAGTATTACGGGAAAAAAGGTAGAAGTTTTTCGCCCACCGTACGGTGATTATGACGACCTTTTGATTGAAACGGCTGAAAGTCTAGGGCTTTACACTATTCAATGGGACGTTGACAGTTTAGACTGGAAAGACCTTTCGGAAAACGAAATATGCGATAGGGTAATTAAAAGAGTTAAAAACGGCTCTATCGTTTTATTTCATAATCAAGGTTTGCATACGGCAGAAGCATTACCTAAAATTATAAAAACGCTTAAAAACGCAGGGTTTACGTTCGTGCCTATAGGTGAACTTATTTATAGGGATAATTATAAGATGGGCGCAGACGGCTCTCAAATAAAAAGACAAAACTTATAGAAATTCATTGGAGGAAATAGAATATATGAACTATTTTGCAGAAAAAAACAACAAGGTATTTATCAGCGGGGAAATCGTTACGGACGCGGAATTTTCACACGAAGTATACGGTGAAGGTTTTTACGAGATGAACGTTCTTGTCAAAAGACTTTCAGGTCAAGGCGATATTTTACCCGTAACCGTATCGGAAAGGCTTATTACCGATAGGGACTTAAAAGTGGGTGTTACCATTAACGCGCTTGGGCAGTTCCGCAGTTACAACAAACTTGTAGACGGTAAAAGCAAACTTATGCTTACCGTGTTCGTTAGAGAACTTCTTGACGACGCGCCTGTTAGAAACCCTAACAGCATAGTTTTGACGGGTTATATTTGTAAACCGCCCGTGTACCGCACCACACCGTTTAACAGAGAAATTGCGGATATTTTAATTGCCGTAAACCGCTCTTATAATAAATCTGATTATATTCCGTGTATTGCTTGGGGAAGAAATGCTAGATTTGCAAAAAATATCGCCGTAGGTGAAAAAATTGCCGTTAGCGGAAGAATTCAAAGCAGGGAATATCAAAAGAAAGTTACTGACGACGATATTAGAACGCTTACCGCTTACGAAGTATCAATAAGTAAACTTGCCGCTTATGAAAATGCGGAAAACTTTGATGCTGATGAAGAATTTAATTTGCTAGGGTACGTTGGCGCGGAAGATAGGCGCGACGGACTATATACCGATTAAAATAAACTTAATAATATAATAAAAGCCGACGCTCAAAATTAAAGCGTCGGCTTTTTTGTTGATTTAATATTATAAATCTTTTTTGCGTGTTACAAAGTACGCGGTTGTTCCGCAAACGCTACCTGCAACTGCAAGAATAATTAAAATATTGCGCACGGCTCTTGACGGCTCGTTTTGAAGCGCGGACGTTTTTATATAACCTTGGTAATAACCGCCGTTTCCATCTGAAACTAAAACTTTGCTTACGCCGTCAAGCGTTTCAATTAAGCGCACTTGTTCGCCTTTGGTAAGTTCTGGCTTTACTTCGTGAACGGTAGTTAAAAGCGCGTCAGTATAAAATTCCGTTTTGTTTACTTTTTCAACTTTATAAGTTGACCATTTAAAATCTTCTGATAAAACGTTTACGGTAAACGCTTTGGGAACGTAGCCGTAAGCGGTATTTTCGCCGATAGAGAACTGCGCGTAATAAAATTCGTTATCAAGGAAAGTGAGTTCTTTTAGCGGGGATATTTGCGTTTCTTTTTCAATTCTTATAGCGCCGTTTGCATTGCTTAACGCGTATTCACCGTTTTCCGTTAAAATGGGGAAATAATATCCGCTAACATCAGTGGTTACGTACGCCTTATCAAAAGTAGCGTCTATCGTGGTAAGGGTAGAAGAAACCGTTTCAAGTTCGTCGGTTAAAACTATACCGTTTTTACCTGCTAAAGCGAACATATTTACAGATGAAGAAATGCTCACTTTTTCAATTTTGCATATATACAAATATTGTTCACCGCTTTCTATAAGACCGTTGAAAACAAACTGTCCGCCGTCTTTATTTACCGAATATACGTTTGCGCCTGCGTTTGCGGTGCATACCGTTAAAGTGTCGTCGGCTGTGTTAGCCGTGATTTTATAATCTTCCGGAACGGTTAAAGTAGATAAGGCAATGTTTGGTAAGGTTTTGCTTAAACCGATATATTCTGCGTTATCGTATATAAAATAAACGTCGTTAGAAATAAAGTCCATTGCGAAAGATTTAATTAAATTAGATGGGGCGCTTATGTTAAGCGTGTTTAATCCATTTTTAATATAACTTAAAGAATTTTCCGATAGAACGAAAATTCCACCGCCTAAATCGGTTTGAACTTTCTTTATTGCGGTAAGCCCTGTTGCGCAGTCGGCGCGCGTGGTATAATTATCCGCTTTAGAGTATTTTACAACGGTTGTAGCGTTTGAAAGATAAACGTTGCCGTAAACGTCAACCGCTATATTTGAATAAGAAACTGCGCTTTCAGTATTAGAATCTATTTTGATAAAATCTAAACTGCCTTCTATCGCGCGGTAAACGTGTTGCGGAGCGCTACCGTTATCTGCAAGAACGTAATAATAACCGCTTTGATAGCAAACGTCACGAATAATTGAATCTGCGGTAAACGAGTATTTTTCAGTTAAAACGCCGTCGGTTAAGTTTAATATTCTTAAAGCGCTGTTTGCAGTTCCGTCGTTATAAGATAAAAGCGCGGAATTTTTGCCTAGAGCGAAAGATGACGGGGTAACCACGCTACCTTCTTCTAGAACGAGAGCGGACTTTAAGTAATTTTTGTAGTTTGAGCGTGAATATCTATCCGCCTTGTCGCTAGCGGTGTAAACGGTTAATTTATAATCGTCTAAAACCGCAACGGTGTCACCGTGTTTTTCAACGTCTGATGCGGATTTACCTATTCTATTGTACGCGGTTTTATCACTTGCAACGGCAAAGCCTGTAAAGGTGAGTTCCGTTCCGTCAACTTTATATTCTTGAACGGTGTTGCCGTCGGTTATTAGTATGTTTTCGCCTTTGAAAGTAAGGCTTTTTGGCGCGGAAAGTTGACCTAAATCAAAACCCAAATTTTTGTCGGCGCCGTTTACCGTTAATTTTTTGGGAACGGGATTTTCCGCCGTGTGGTCAATTTTATAGAGTTCAGTTTCCCAAATGTAATAAACGTATTTAGTATCTGCAATCATTCGCGTTGGCGGGGTGGGGGTATCGGTAGCGGATTTAATTATAATTTCTTTTGCTTCTTTTGACGAATCGTCCGCATAGCGCTTATATAAATTAGAGTTAAAAACGTAGAAAATTTCGTTATTTTTGTTAATGGCAACAGGATAGTTTCCGTCCGCTTCAAAATTATCTTTGGTGTCGGTTGTATAGCCGTTAGTGGTTTTTTGATATACAATGCCTTTACCGCTGAACGCTTTAACTAAATAGTTTTCGTTTAAATCAAAATAGTTACAGCCTAATGTTAAACCCGTAGCGTCTTGAAGTTGTGACTTTGCAAAATTGTTATTTAACTCTATTTTGTGTATGTTGCCGTCGTCGGTGGCAAGCAAAGTGTTATCGTCGTATTTTTTTACTATTTGAAACGCCGTACCTTGAATTTTAGAAAAAACGCCGTTCTGATAAACTATGAGTTTAGTGGTGTTGTCGCAAACTATTGCGGTAACTGAATCGTCAGAGTAAACGTCGCTTGGGGAAACGATATAGTTGCTACCAGTTTCTAGCGCTGATAACGGGGTAAACATTTCCGCAACGGGTTGAGCGTTTTCATCTGCTTTTACCGTTGTAAAAGATATTACCGCAAAGCAAGTTAAAAGCGTTGCGGTCAAAAATAATAAAATGCTTAATTTCAATTTTTTCATTAAAGTAATATTTTTCATAATAATTATTTTAACACATAAAAAAGATTTTGTCATTATATTTAAAGATTTAATTTAATAATTTTTATTTACTATAAATAGCACTACTCAAAAATTTCCCTTTTTGTTTTTTAATATGCCATATATTGTCATAAATAAAGGTTAAAATCTAAACAAAAAAGCGAACAAATGTTCGTAAAATTGACATATAATCTTGACTTTATTAAATTTGCGCGGATATAATTAGGGCGAAATTAGATGAAAAAACAGCAAAAGGAGAGTATAAGAAATGAATATATTTTATACTAAAACAGCGCTTTACGCTTACCCAAATTTACAAGCAATTATGGGACAAATTGACGATATTGTGGAGAGAAAAGCGTTAACTTCAATGAGTAATTTTTCACCGTGCGAAGAACAATGTGAAAAAATTTTAGATTTAACTAATCAAAAAGACACGCTAATTGAATTAAAAATTTTTATTGATAAAGCGCTAACAAAACTTACGGACGAACAAATTGACTGTTTAGAATATAAATATTTTAAGCGAAAACCTAAAGAATATTTTATCGGTTTTGACAGTTGCAGTAGAGCGTATTTTCGCCGTCAAGTTAATTTGGTAAAGAAAATTTCCGACGTGTTTGAAAAATTAGGTTTAACGGATATATGGTTTGAAAAATATTGCTTAACAATGGATTTTTTTATTGAACTTTTGCGCAGGGTTAAAAAGTATGACGAACAAAACTTAAAAAACAAGCCTAAAAAAGTTATTTCAAAACCCGAAAAAACAATTACTTTTTCTTGTGAAAAGGCTGATATCGCATAATTATTCATAATCGTTTTCGTCGTAATAACTAGCGGCGGCGTTTGTTTTTGGCTTTTGTTTTAGCGCAATAAATAATGCGATAAGCCCTGCGAATATTAAGCAAGCAATTATAATGATTTTTATTTCAAAATAGTCTTCGGCGATAGGGGTTTCATCATCTTTAACGGGCGGTTCTTCTGGTGGCTCTTCTGGGGTAATAAAGGTGAGTTCGTTCGGGTGGTTCGTTATGGTAAAGGGTATAACTGCTTCTTCTTTTACGTACCCTAATCTACCGTTATAACCAACGTAATAAATATTACCTTGCGGTGTCGGATAAGCGCCTAAATATTGAAGTTCTCTGTCGGAAAAAAGATATTGTACGGCGTTAGTTAATGATGAGTCTTCATATAAAACGGCAGTTTTAGCGGTTGTTACCGTTAAAGTTAAGTAAGGGTTTATTACGGTAAGACCGTCGTTAAACAAAACGCCGGAAGGGACGTAACCGTCAAGCGCAGGCGAGCCGTTAGTTCCGTAACATTCTACGTGCATAAAACCGTTGTTTTCGCTTAAAACCTTAACGTAATAAGTATACGGCAGATAAAAGAGCGGGGAAACGTCGGTTACGTTTTTATAAAACGGTGTATCTTCGGTTATAACGCGTTGATAAACGGCTGACGCGTGGGTTTTATTTATAGAAGAAAACGCCGTCTGTGTTAATAAAATTAAAATAGATAACGCTATTATAGTAATATGTTTTTTCATAATCTAACCTTTTTTAGAGAGTAAGGTTGATTATACAGCAATAAACTTAACGCTTTGGGTAGGATTTTAGCGTAAAAAAGGCTTTATTGTCAAAAGCAATGCGATATTAAGAAATACATTCTATCACATAAATATAATTGACAAAATTCGGTAAATGATGTAAAATGTTTCAGTAATTTTAAAATATATTTATATTTGGAGTGTGTTATGAACGTTTATGAACTTATTTCGTTCGTCGTATACTTCTTACTTATGACGGGTATAGGCGTATATTTCTTCATTAAAAGTAGGGATAAGGGCGAAAAAGATTACTTCCTTGGCGGAAGGGAAATGGGCGGATGGGTTTCCGCTTTATCTGCAGGCGCGTCGGATATGTCGGCGTGGGTGCTTATGGGGCTTCCTGGCGCAATTTATTTTTCGGGTATGAACCAAATTTGGATTTCTATAGGGCTTGTAATCGGCACGGTGCTTGCTTGGCTTTTAATTGCGCCTAAACTTCGCCGTTACGCTATTAAGGCGGATGATGCGATAACAGTTCCCGAATTTTTATCTAACAGGTTTAAGGCAAAAAGCCCGGTTCTCCGTATTGCGTGCGCAGTAGTATTCGTTATAGGTTATCTTATTTACGCTGCGTCTTCGGTGTACGCTTGCGGTAACTTGTTTTCAATGTTAGTTCCTAGTGATAAAATCGATACTAAAATGCTAGGTATGGTTATATTTACAATAATTATACTAGCGTATACTTTACTCGGTGGATTTAAAGCAGTTTGTTGGACGGACTTTTTCCAAGGTATGCTTATGCTTGCAGCGCTTATGATAGTCCCGATTATCGCGTCTATTATGGTTGGCGCAAACGGCTCTTATAACGCAGAACCCACCCCTGAACATTATTATAGCCTTTTAGTAAACGGTGAATTTAGTTGGGCAAGCGTTGCCAACATCTTAACCGGTTTAGGTTGGGGATTAGGATACTTTGGTATGCCACATATTATTGTAAGATATATGGCTATTAAGTCTAAAAAGGAAATGAGAAAATCTCAAATTATCGGTTCTACTTGGACTTTCCTTATTCTTACTATGACCACCGTTCTTGCTCTCGTTGCGCGTGATTTCTTATCAACGCCTTTGGCAAGTGGCGAAAAAGAATTAGTATTTGCAAAAGTAGTTCGTCAAATGTTTTCAAACGGCGCGCTCGCTTTAATCGGCGGAATTTTAGTAGCGGCTATTTTGGCGGCTGCAATGAGCACTGCGGACTCTCAACTTCTTGCATCTTCTTCCGCGTTTGCATCTGATATTTATAAGACGGTTATAAATAAAAATGCTGACGATAAAAAAGTTCTTAACGTTGGTAGGTTTGCGGTTATTGCCGTAACGCTAGTAGCGTTTGGACTTGCAACTATGGTTTATTATCTTGATATAACTAACCTTATGGGTTTGGTTTCAGCGGCTTGGTCAATTTTTGGCGCGGCGTTCTCACCTGTAATTATCTTGAGCCTTTTCTGGAGAAGATTTAATTATAAGGGCGCTGTGGCAAGTATCGTTGCAGGGTTTGTTTCTTCAGTTTTGTGGATGATACTTTTCAACCTTGAATATTATGGATTTACAAGCGTAATTGCAAACACCGGGCTTTATGAATTAGTACCCGGATTTATAGTTGGTATTATAGTTGGCGTTATAGTTTCACTTTGTACTAAAGCGCCGGAAAAAGAAGTTACCGACCTTTTTGATGAAGTTAAAAACTTCAAAGAAGATGACGAACAAGTTACCGCTACTAAATAGAATATTTAAGGGTTAAATTTAATAAAAACCGCGTATACTAATTTGAAGTAACGCGGTTTTTTTATGAGAGAAAGATTAAACGGAAAGTTTTTTAAAAAGTTATATAAGATTTTAACGGTTTTTCTTGCGGTGTGTTGGGTTAGTATGGGCGTAGCAATATTTGGAAGAGTTGTTTTAAGGTCTTACTTTTACCCTGTAAGATATAAGGAAGAAGTGTTTGAATATGCTGATTATTACGGGCTAGAACGCGCGTTAGTTTTTTCCGTGATTAAGGTTGAGAGCGGTTTTAATGAAGATGCTAAAAGCCACGCAGGCGCGGTTGGGCTTATGCAAATTACTGAAGATACTGGCGCGTATATAGCAAGTAAATTAGGTGTAGAGAATTATAATTTAACAGACGTTAAAACTAATATAAATTTTGGTTGCTATTATATAAAATATTTATTTTTAAGGTTTAAGGATATGAACACGGCGCTGATTGCTTACAATGCAGGCGAAGGAAACGTGTCGCTTTGGCTAATGAATAATGAATATAGTGACGATAAAATTACGCTTAAAAGTATTCCCTTTAATGAAACTAGGGATTATATAAAAAAAATTAATGAAAACTTTTCAAAATATAAAAAATTATACGGAAATATTCTTGACAAACCGAAAAATTTTGAGTAATATATAAAGGCTGAATGTGAGGGTGGCGGAATTGGCAGACGCGTACGTTTGAGGGGCGTATGGTTATCCGTGTGGGTTCAAGTCCCATCCTTCACACCAAAAAAAGGACGGGGTAGGCAATTGCCTACCCCGAAAAACTTTAATTAGTAATATGCTTGGGGGTATGGCTCAGTTGGGGCGACGCGTTTAGTAAAGCGTCCTGTGGACGGTTTATAGCCAAAGCCCGCGAGGCTTTACGCCGAGAGAGGAAGAGCCTTGGGCTCTACCAACAAAAAATTAAAGTTGATAAATATGATATATCATAAATTATAAAAAGGAATTACATTTGGGGGTATGGCTCAGTTGGTAGAGCGCCTCGTTCGCAACGAGGAGGCCAGCGGTTCGAATCCGCTTATCTCCACCAAAGAAAGGTACCGAAAGGTATCTTTTTTCTTTGTGAAAAAGTATAACTTTAAACCACTCGTTCGGACGTAGTCCTGCATAGCATTAAAACGTTTGTATATGTGTATAGAAAT
>JAFVOV010000016.1 GCA_017505675.1 Clostridia bacterium | reverse complement strand
AGAAAAAAACGAGTTCTTTAACTCGTTTATAAACCGTGTATTTTTATTTGACGATAAGGTTATTATTCTCTATAACACCAACAAGAGAGAAACAAAGCGATTAAACAAAAAAGAGTGCTTAGAGATAATAAACGGCAAAAAACTAGAAGAAATAAAAGAAAACTCGTTTGAACGAGAAAAGTTCAAACGAGTATCTAGTGGTTGCGGGGAGGGGATTTGAACCTCCTGACCTTCGGGTTATGAGCCCGACGAGCTACCAAGCTGCTCCACCCCGCGATATAAAGTTGTTCGCGCACTTAAGATGCTTAAATATAATATACCATAAATTACAATTTGTCAACCGTATTACTCAAAAATTTTAAATAATATTTATTTTGACTTGAATTTTTCCCGTTGCTTTGCTACAATAGTGATATGCAAGTTGATTTAAAGCAATTTAATCTTAAAAACAAAACGGTTGCTGTTGCCCTTTCCGGTGGTAGTGATTCTATGGCGCTTATTTATTATATGCAAAGCGTTATAGAAAAATTCTCTTTTAAGCTAATCGCGTTAAACGTAGAACACGGCATAAGGGGCGCTGATTCAGTTGCCGATACCGATTTTGTTATAAATTATTGCAAAGAAAATTCCATACCGTTATTAACTTATACGATTAATTGCCTTGAAAAAGCGGAAAAAGAAAAACTTTCTGTTGAGCAGGCTGCGCGCGCGCTTCGTTACGAATGTTTTTACGACGCGTTGACTAACAATAAATGTGACCTTATTGCTACCGCTCACCATAGCAAAGATAATATAGAATCCGTTTTGTTTAATTTATTCCGTGGTACGGGCTTAAGTGGCGCAAGCGGAATTAACGCAAATTTTCAAGACAAAATTATACGCCCGTTTATAACCGTTTCAAAAGAAGAAATTGATGCTTTTGTTAAAGAAAATTCCATACCGTTTGTAACGGATAAAACTAATTTTGACGTTAGTTATACCCGAAACCGTATCCGCTTAAACCTTTTACCAAAAATCAATGAAATTTTCCCCGAAGCAGAAAAAAGCGTTTTAAGATTTTCTGAAATTTTATCTACCGATAACGATTATTTAAATAAAGTTGCCGTTGACTCGGTTAAAATATATAAAAACAGGGCAGAAATTGCTCTCCCCTTGCACAAAGCAATTTTTGGGCGCGCCGTAATTATTGCGCTTAAAAGTCTTGGCGTTAAACGCGACTGGGAAAAAACGCATATAGATTCCGTTTTTTCTTTATGCGCTCAAGAAAACGGCAATGAAGTAAGTCTTCCTAAAAACGTTATTGCCGTGCGCGAATACGATAAAATTACGATTTTTACCGCGCAAGAAAAGTTTAACGGCGAAATACCTTTTAATTTAGGCGAAACGAAAATTAACGGCATTACCGTAAGTATTAAAACTTCACCGTTCCCCGATAACCTTAAAGACGGGTTTTACGGTGATAAAGATAAAATCCCGTTAAATTCAGTAATTAGAACAAGGCGTGACGGCGATAAATTTAAAAAATTTGGTGGCGGAACTAAAAATCTCAACGATTATTTTACCGACAAAAAAATCCCGAAACGCTTGCGTGACGATTTAATTTTGCTTGCGGACGGAAACGAAATTTTAGCAATTTTCGGTTTAGCCGTTTCCGATAAGATTAGGGTTGATGAAAACACTAAAAACATTTTAACTTTTAACATTATATAAGGCAGAGAAAATGAAAGATTTTATTAGCGCAGTTGATAAACACAAACGGTTAATTTTAAACGCTGAAAAATATATTTGGGAAAATCCCGAAACGGGTTTTAGAGAAATAAAAACTTCTAAATATATGGAAGAGCAATTTATTAAACTCGGCTACGATTTGATTTTAGCGGAAAACATACCCGGTTTTTATACCGTTTTAGACACAGGTAAACCCGGCCCGGAAATTTTGGTATTAGGCGAGTTAGACTCTATTATTTGCCCTACCCACAAAGATGCAGACCCCGTAACGGGCGCAGTTCACTCTTGCGGACACAACGCTCAATGCGCGGCGCTTATAGGTGTTGCGGCAGCGCTAAAAGAACCCGACGTATTAAATAAGTTATGCGGTAAAATTAGGCTTTGCGCCGTTCCCGCCGAAGAACTTTTAGAAATAGAATACCGCACCAACCTTATGAAAGAAGGTAAAATTAAATATTTCGGCGGTAAACCCGAATTTTTATACCGTGGTTATTTTGACGGCGTTGATATCGCTTTAATGATACACACCACCGCTGACGATAATTTCTGCACTATGCTAGGCGGAGTTGGTTGCCTTGCTAAACATATCATATATAAAGGCGTTGCGTCACACGCAGGCGGAAGCCCGTGGAACGGCAAAAACGCCCTTTACGCAGCGACTTGCGGCATAAACGCTTGCAACGCCCTGCGTGAAACTTTCAAAGACTCTGACGTGATTAGATTTCATCCCATTATCACGCACGGTGGTGATATGGTAAACGCTATTCCTGAAAAGGTAGATATTGAATCTTACGTGCGCGGTATGTCTTTTGATGCAATAGCAGAATCAAATAAACGCCTAAATCAAGCGCTAATCGGCGCGGCGCTCTCTCTTGGGAACAATATTGAAATTATTGATAAACCCGGTTACGCGCCACATAAAAACGATGAAAATATGATTAAACTTGCAAAAGATGCGTTCAAACTCACTTTCCCCGATAAAGTGCTGATGGAAAAAAATTATTACAGTTCCGGCAGTACCGATATGGGTGACCTTTCCCAAATTATGCCCGTAGTTCACCCCTACGCGCCCGGCGCTAAAGGCAAGGCTCACGGCTCTGATTATAGAATTGAAAACCCGGAAACCGCCTGTGTCGACAGCGCAAAATGGCAACTTGGTATGCTTTACTTATTGCTTACTGATAACGCTAGCCGAGCAAAAGATATTATTAAAAATTTCCAACCTAACTTTAAGAATAAAGACGAATATTTAGAATATTGCGATTCGCTTGCTTGTTCTGGTGATAGAATAATTTACGGTGAAAACGAAACAAAAATTCGTTTATAATAAAACGAAAAAATGCGCCCGACCTTTTTGTCGGGCGCATTATATTTATAAGAGCAAAAATTATCTTTTACCGTATTCTTTCTCAATATTTACGATAACTTTTTCAGTTCTAGACTTTTCAGCAGCGTAGCAAATTAAGTGGCTGTTTACGGAATCACTTATAACAGTAGTTGAAACCGAAGTGCCTTCACCGCGCAAGAAACTTACTAAATCTTTCATGATATAAAAATCTCCGCCATTATGCCCCGCAGACGCGTTGTTTTCACGGTTATCAAGAAGATTTATATCAATAACGGTATCAGTATACATATTTTCGTCGCAAGTATATTTAACTTTAACGGCGTCTTTATTGAATTTTCTATATATAATTTTATTTTCTTCTATATACCCTATTATTTCGCCGTATTCACAAACTATATGAATATGTCTGCCCGCTTTAGTTGCGCCACCTACCATATTAAGCGTTGCCGTTGAGCCGTTAGCAAAGTTTACTATAACGCTCTGCCTATCAACAATATCCATATCGGTTTTATAAACGCACTTGCCGAAAACGCTAGTTTTTAAGTATGCTAATTTTTCTTCTTCAGTAATGGCGTTTTTATCTTTATTAAGTGCCGCCCAAGTATATTGCGGACAACAATTCATTACCGCTTCAAAAACTTCTGCGTTAAACATACAGTCGTCTTTTTTGGGGCAAGTATGGCAATATTCAGTTGAACCTTCGGGCGCGTTTTCAGGCGCGTAGAGCGCGCGTTTACCAAAACTTGCAACTTCAGTAGGAATGGTGATATTATTAAGCCAACACATAAGGTCGGTATCGTGACAGCATTTAGCGATTAAAAAGCCAGAGCCACACTCTTTTTCACTTCTCCATTTACCGCGAACGTAAGCGTTTACAAAGTGACCGTGCCAAACGTGTTCGTTCATTTCCATATTTATAATCTTACCGATTTCACCGCTATCTAAAATTTCTTTAATTTTTCTATAGAAAGGGGTATACCTTAAAACATGGCAAACAATTACTTTGCAGTTATTTTTAATAGAAAGTTTTTCAATTTCAAGAAGTTCTTCAGGGTTAGAAGTAATGGGTTTTTCAAGTAAAATATTGTAACCCTTATTAAGTAACTTAATGGTCGTTTCATAATGAAGTTGGTCCATTGTGCCGTTAATAACGAAATCACAAGCGATATTTTTATTTAAAAATTCATCAAGGTTATTAAAAAGCATATCGTCAGGAATATTAAACCTTTCTTTTGCTTTTGCAAGTTTATAATCGTTAACGTCAATAACCGCAATAATTTCTAATTCTTCCGGTTTATCTAACGCATATTGCGAATACCAAAAACTCCTATCGCCGTATCCTAAAATTGCGCCCTTAATTTTTTTCATTTTTATTCTCCTGAAAAAATTTATTTTATATTTTAATATTATAACAAACTTTGCGCTTTTGCAACTATAAAATTGTCTAAAAGTTTGCAAATATTGCGCTTTTTGCTTTTCGCAATTAAAAACCCCGAATTAAATTTCGGGGTTAAAAGTTATCAATGCCTGTGTCTTATAAAACCAACGGCTTTAGAAATTTCCATCACTAACAACGGAACTAATGAAAGACCTAAACCGATTAAATAGTGTTGCCATTCTAAATTTACCAACCCGAACGCGCCTTGAACACCCGGAACGAATAAAACGAACGCTACCATTGCCACTGACGCAAGAACTGCTAGGTTCAATTTTTTGTTGGTAAACGGGCCTATTTTAAATAATGAATGTTCACTTCTCATATTAAACGCTTGAACTACTTGCGAAAGCGCAAGAACCATAAACGCAAGGGTGCGTCCGCTATCAATAGTTCCGCCAAGATACTCGCCTAATTTAAATGCAAACAGCGACAAAAGCCCGAACATAAAGCCTTGTAAAACTATTTGCACGCCGTAACCGTGCGCGAAAAGGCTTTCGTCTTTAGGCTTGGGTTTTTTATTCATAACGTCCTTTTCAACAGGTTCCATGCCGAGCGCAATTGCAGGCAAACTATCGGTTACTAAATTTATCCACAAAAGTTGCATTGAAAGCAACGGTGAAACTTGCCAAATAAGCATTGAAAGGAAAACTAAAACCACTTCGCCTATATTAGTGCCTAATAAGAACCCAACTACTTTTTTAATATTTGCGTAAATGCCCCTGCCTTCTTTAACCGCGTCAACTATCGTTGCGAAGTTATCGTCAGTAAGCGTCATATCGGCAGCGCCTTTTGCAACGTCCGTTCCGGTAATACCCATTGCGCAACCTATATCCGCAGCCTTTAATGCAGGCGCGTCGTTCACGCCGTCACCCGTCATTGAAACAACTTGCCCTTTTTTCTGCCAAGCCTTAACTATGCGAATTTTGTTTTCAGGCGATACACGCGCGTATACTGATATGTTTACGACTTCTTTATCTAATTCTTCTTCACTCATTAAATCGAGTTCCGCGCCGGTAATTGCCTTATCGCCGTCAAGCAAGATGCCCAACTCTTTTGCAATAGCAGACGCAGTAACCACGTGGTCACCCGTAATCATAACGGGTTTAATGCCTGCCTCACGGCAAACTTTAACGGCTTCTTTGGCTTCGGGGCGTGGCGGGTCAATCATACCCACAAGCCCTAAAAAAGTAAGTCCGTTTTCCAAATTTTCACTTGTCAATTCTTCGGGGATTTCATCTATAATTTTATACCCAACCGCAAGCACGCGGAGCGCAGAAGAACTCATATTATCGTTTATTTCTTTCGCGCGGGTAAAGTCCCCTTTAACGCAACGCGCTTCCATCATATCAACAGCGCCTTTAACGATAACCACTTTTTTACCGTCAATTAAGTTTACGGTACTCATAAGTTTTCTATCCGAATCAAACGGAATACCTGCAAGGCGCGGGAATTTTTCATTTAAGGTGTCTTTTTCTAAACCGTTATTGTGCGCCGCTAAAACAATAGCAGTTTCAGTCGGGTCGCCTATATGAACTGCCTTTCCGTTTTCAAAATTAACAGAGCCGTCAGAACAAAGCGTTCCGTAAGTTAAAAGCGTTTTAACCTGTTCAGAATTAGAAGAAGAAATTTCTTCAATCTCACCGCCGTCAACGAACGCTTTAACTAGCGTCATTCTGTTCATTGTAAGCGTACCCGTTTTATCAGAGCAAATTATAGACGCGCTACCTAGCGTTTCAACCGCAGGTAACCTTCTAATAATAGCGTTCTTTTTAACCATACGCTGAACGCCTATTGCTAAAACTATGGTAACTATAGCCGGCAAACCTTCAGGTATAGCGGATACGGCAAGGGATATTGCCGTCATAAAAATATCTAAAACTTCCATTTTTGCAATTAAGCCGACTATAAAAATTATAGCGCACGCGCCTATTGCAAGAAAGCCCAAATATTTGCCGAGCGTTGCAAGTTTTTTCTGTAACGGTGTTTGAGTTTCGTTTTCACCCGATAAAAGCGTTGCAATTTTGCCCATTTCGGTATCCATACCGATAGCGGTAACCACCGCAAGCGCCGTGCCGTAAGTAATAGAGCAACCGGAAAAAACCATATTTGCCCTATCCCCTAAAGGCGCGTCTTCTTTAATATCTAAAGCAGCATCCTTTTCAGACGGAACGGATTCGCCTGTAAGCGCGGACTCTTCACTTTTAAGGCTTACGCTTTTAATTAACCTAGCATCAGCAGGAACGAAGTCCCCCGCCTCAAGCATAATTATATCGCCAACCACAAGTTCTTCAGCGTTAATAACGGTTTCTTTACCATCACGGATAACCCTAGCGTGTGGCGCGGACATATTTTTAAGCGCGTCAAGCGCCTTTTCCGCCTTACTTTCTTGCGCCACGCCCATAACTGCGTTAAGAACTACGATTAAAAGTATTAACGCCGGTTCAAAAAATTCACCGGGATTACCTTCAACGCAGGCAATCACGAAAGAAATAACCGCTGCAATTAAAAGAATTATAATCATAACGTCTTTAAACTGCTCTAAAAACTTGCTGAATAACGATTTTTTCTTCTTCTCTTTAAGTTTGTTTTCACCGAACTTTAATCTTCTTTCTTTAACGACTTCAGAAGTTAGCCCAGCCTTTTCATCAGAGTTAAGCGCATCAATAACACTTTTAACACTACCAGTATACGCTTTCAATTTTCTTCTCCTTAAAATTATTGCGGAATTTTATAATACAAAATTTCCCTTAAAATAATATTGAATAAACCTATTTTAACAGTTATTTACAAAATTAACAATTAAAGTACGGTGGATTTTTAAAAAAATTTTATTTTCGACAAAAACTGATATTAAAAGACCTTGCTTTTAATAAAGCAAGGTCTTTTAAGTAATCTCTGACGATAATTCCTGTTTTTCACAACAGGAATAAAAAGTTTTAATAATTTCTTTTCGGTATCTAAACAAAGTTGTATGCCCTATGTTACATTCGTTTGCAAGCACCCATTTTACCATATTGCATTTATTTAAATAAATATACCTAATGAGTTTGCAATAATTACGATTATTTTTCAAATCGTTCATACGGTAATAAAATACAACCTTTCTAAAAGCAGATTTAGCCACTTCATCACCGTGTTCTAAAAGTTCAATAATTTTTTCTTCTTTTGCTTCAATGCTTTTGAGTGCTCTTTTCATCAGTAAATCTTCCGCAGAATAATATTTAGATTTTATACTTATCTTCAATTTCGCCGATAAGCCCGTAACGTTCTGCAAATTCCCAGCCCTGAATAATTTGCAAACACTCAACGTAAGCGGTTTTTTCACCGTGAACAAAACTTGTTTTAATATCGTTTATTTCATCTAAATAATAGGTAAATAAATCTATTAGGGTTACTAAAATTTCTTCAGCAGTTTTCTTCATAACACACCTTCTTCTTTTGATATAATTTATTATATCATTTTGATTAACCGAAAAACCGCCGTTTTGTGTCAGCAACGCTTATTTATTATTCTGTGCCGCAAATCTACAGTTTCTACTATTTTTACTGCTGATAAACTAAAATCGTCCACCGTTTTTTAAAAAATATTAAAAATTTTTTTAATTTTTTATATAAACAAATACGCCCTATTTAGCCGTTACGCATCTAAACTGTTTGGATTTAATAAAAATTCAAATAACCCCATTGTTAAAATTCCATTATTTCCACGATAGGCTTTAATATCATCACGAACGACAATAATCTTTTTAAACGAGTCGTTCACTTTCATCAAAGAGCGTTCTTCTTGAACTCTTTTTTCGGGCGCGCTAATATTAAATGCCGACTGTATATAATATTTATTGTTGCCCTTGTTTGCTATAAAATCTATTTCTAATTTCTTTTTAGCGAGTTTCCCGTCCGTTTGCTTTTCTCTTATCTCAACTAAACCTACGTCTACGTTATATCCGCGCATACGGAGTTCAATGTAAATAATATTTTCCATAATATGCGTTTCTTCATTTTGACGAAAATTAACGACGGCGTTCCGAATTCCTACGTCAGTAAAATAATGTTTAGCAGGTGTTTCCATATATTTTTTACCTTTAACGTCAAAGCGCTTTGCTTTCTCAATTATGAACGCGTCTTGCAAATATTCTAAATATTTTGCAATAGTTTTATCACTTATAGAAGAATCTGAAACACTCTTAAACGTGTTAGAAAGTTTTAACGGATTAACAAGCGAGCCTATAGAAGACGACACAACTTCAAGAAGCACCCCTAATTCAGTGTTGTTTTGAACGTTATTTCTTTCAACAACGTCATTTATATACACGTTATTCATTTGCCCAGAAAGATAATTCATTTTTGCTTCATCACTCTTTTGCAACAAAATTAACGGCAAACCGCCAAAAGTGTAATAATCTTTCCACGCATCAATGATAGAACCATCATATACTGAATAAAATTCTGAAAATGATAACGGATACATTCTAATTTCATCCCCACGCCCCCTAAATTCGGTAACTATATCTGAAGACAAAAACTTTGAGTTGCTACCCGTAACGTATATATCTATATTAGGGAGTCTTAATAACCCATTTAAAATAGAAACAAAATTCTTTACTTTTTGAATTTCATCAAGTATAACGTAATAAACTGAATCATCAGTAATTTGCTCTTTGATATATTTAGTTAAAGCCAACGGCTCAAGTAGCGGTTCACTTTCTTCAGAATCTAAAGCCACAGTTATT
>JAFVOV010000015.1 GCA_017505675.1 Clostridia bacterium | reverse complement strand
TATAATTTTAGAACAACGCGCGCGTTTAAGTCAAGTGTTATTTTGTCGAAAATAACTGAATTAAATAAAAGTGCAGTATAAAAATTCGGAAAATTTAAATATATATTGACAATTTATTTAAATTATATTATACTAAAAAATAATGAGTTATTATGCGCGCTAGTATTTGGCCGTGGAGAGTATATGGGAATTTTAGACGGAATAGTTAAGCCTTCCGACGTTAAAAATCTTAATATTAAGCAAATGGAAACGCTTGCGGAAGAACTTCGTGGTGAAATTCTCGGTACGATAGAAAAGAACGGCGGGCATCTTGCATCAAACCTTGGGATTGTTGAAACGACCATTGCCCTTTATAACGCGTTTGACTTTGATAAGGATAAACTTATTTTTGACGTAGGGCATCAATGTTACGCGCATAAAATTTTATCGGGCAGGAAAGAAGAATTTCATTCTATTAGAACTAACGGCGGTTTATCAGGGTTTCCTGATAGAGAAGAAAGCGCGTTTGACGCTTTTACTGTTGGACATGCAGGCACGTCTATTGCGGCGGGTATAGGGTATTGCGCCGCGCGGGATAAGAATAATGAAGATTACTTCGTTATAAATGTAGTCGGTGACGGCTCTATTGCAAACGGACTTAATTTGGAAGCGTTAGTGTCTTCTAACGTAAAACCTAAAAATTATATCGTTATATTAAACGATAACGGTATGAGCATATCAAAAAATAAAAATGGGTTTTATCAGTTCGTTTCTAAAGGAACTACAAAACGCGGATATATAAGAAGTAAAAGAGCGTTACGGAAAATTTTCGGTAATTCTTTTATAACCAAAGGACTTGCTGGCGTTAGGAATTTTATTAAGAGAATTTTGAATAAACCCAGCCAAACAAATTATTTTGAAAATCACGGGTTTAAATACGTTGGTTTGGTTGACGGCAATAATATTAAAGAACTTTCGGCAATACTTAAACGAGTAAAGGTGGTTGCGCGCGAAAAGGCTATATTGCTCCATATTAAAACTACCAAAGGCAAAGGTTATAAAGACGCGGAAGAACACGCTGACGTTTATCACGGCGTTGGTAAATCACTTAAATGTGAAAGCGGTAATTTTTCCGTTGCGTTGGGTGGAAAACTTAACGAGTTAATAGAAAAAGACCCCAAGATTACTGCTATTACAGCCGCAATGAAAGACGGTACGGGGTTATCTATAGTTGAAGAAAACCATCCGCAAAATTTTGTTGACGTAGGTATTGCGGAAGAATACGCAGTTAATCTTGCTGCAGGTATGGCGGCGGGTGGATTAAAGCCGGTGGTTGCGGTTTATTCAACCTTTATGCAACGCGCTTACGACCAAATTATACACGACGTATGTTTGCAAAATCTTCCCGTGGTATTGTGTCTAGATAGGGCAGGGCTTGTAGGTATGGACGGCAAGACGCATCAAGGCGTGTTTGATTTATCGTATTTATGCCATATACCAAATTTAAGTGTGTTTGCGCCAAATACCGTTGAAGAATTAGGTAATATTTTAGAATATGCGTTTAAGTTAAATTCACCTGTTGCAATAAGGTATCCTAAAAATGCAATGCTTACGGATAATATATGCGCACCTATTGAAGACGAGCCATGGCAACGCGTTAAAAGCGGTGATAAAATCACTCTGCTTGCCGTTGGGCCTAATATGCTTAAAACAGCATTAACTTGTTCTGAAAAGTGCGAAGGCGTGGGCGTTATTTCGGTTAGAAGAATTAAACCGCTATGTGAAAAAACTTTAAAAGCGATAAAAGATACCGTGGTGATAACCCTTGAAGAAAATAGTGTTATCGGCGGGTTCGGTAGTTACGTATGCGCATATTATCAAAATAACGGATTTAATACTAAAGTGAAAACTTTGGGTGTAAAAGACGGTTTCGTTTCTCACGGAACGGTTGATAAACAATTAAAAGAAAACGGACTGACTGAAGAAGAACTTTTTTCAGTTATAGAAAAACTAAAAGTGAGTGTGGAAAATGAATAAGAAGTTAAAGACGGTAATATTATTGACCTTTGACTGCGTGTGGGTTATGGTTACGTATTTAATATCTATGCAGTTATTAAGATACGATACCTTACTTTGCTTATCAGACAGTTGGTATTTTTTGTTGGGGGGCGTTGCTCTTTCAATTATACTTAATTTTGCGTTTAGACTGTATAGTGACCTTTTATATTACATAGGCTTTATTGAGGCGCTTAAAATTTGTTGCGCTGCGTTTATTGCTTTATTTTATAATTTGGTAATCGGCGCGTTTTCCGTCCCGCTTACCGTTGAATGGGCTATTATATCTTCGGTTGCCGCGTACTTTGGTATGTTTGCAATAAGATTTTATTCAAGACTTAAAAACCATATCCAAAATTACGGCAGAAGAAGGGGCGAAGGTGATAACCGTATAAGAGTTATGATTATCGGCGCGGGTAGCGCAGGCGCTATTTTAATTCGTGAGATGAAAAACTCCGTTAAGTCTAATATGAACCCCGTGTGCTTACTTGACGACGACCCTAATAAAATAGGTAGATACGTAAACGGCGTAAAAGTAGTTGGTAGATGCGGTGAGGCTGAATATTACGCAAAAAAATACAGCGTGCAAGAAATTATTATTGCAATACCTACCGCAAAAAGGAAAGTTATCAGTCAAATTATAGGCGTTTGCCAAAAAACGCCGTGTAAAATAAAAACCGTTCCAGGGATATTCCAGCTTGCTAGCGGGCAGGTTTCAGTTTCGGATATTAAAGACGTTAGAATAGACGACCTTTTAGGGCGTGAGCAAGTAGAAGTAAATATATCTGAAATTATGGGGTATATTGAAGGTAAAACGGTGCTAGTTACGGGTGGCGGTGGCTCTATAGGTAGCGAACTTTGCCGTCAAATAGCAGTTCATAATCCTGAAAGGCTAATTATTCTCGATATATACGAAAACAACGCTTACGATATTCAGCAAGAACTTTTGCGTAGAGTTCCGAACTTAAAACTAACGGTACTTATTGCCAGCGTGCGTGACGACGGAAAAATGGAAAGCGTGTTTAATAAATATAAACCGCATATTGTTTTCCACGCGGCTGCGCATAAACACGTTCCTTTGATGGAAGATAGCCCCAACGAAGCAGTTAAAAACAACGTGGGTGGAACGTTCAATGTTGCTGATGCTGCTGGTAGACACGGCGCGGAAAAGTTTATTTTAATTAGCACTGATAAAGCAGTTAATCCCACAAACATTATGGGCGCAACCAAACGTATTTGTGAAATGATTATTCAAACTATGGATAAAAAATATCAAACGGAATACGTGGCAGTTCGTTTTGGTAACGTTTTAGGTTCTAACGGTTCGGTAATTCCGCTATTTAAAAAACAAATTAAAGCGGGTGGGCCCGTAACGGTTACGCATAAAGATATCGTAAGATACTTTATGACTATACCTGAAGCGGTTAGTTTAGTTCTTCAAGCAGGCGCTTATGCTAAAGGCGGAGAAATATTCGTTCTAGATATGGGCGAGCCGGTAAGAATTTACGATTTAGCGGAAAATATGATTAGGTTAAGTGGATTTGAACCGCATAGTGAAATTGAAATTGCGGTAACAGGTCTTCGTCCCGGTGAAAAACTTTACGAAGAAAGGCTTATGGCTGAAGAAGGTCTAGAAAGGACGGAAAATAAAATGATTTCCATAGGCAAGCCTTTGGAAATCGACGAAAAGAATTTATTTAGTAAAATAAAACGTCTAGAAATGGAAGCGATAGAAGAAACGGAAAAGATGAAAGAACTCGTTCACGAGTTAGTTCCATCATACAAAATCGACGTTAGAACTTAATTCGTGTTCGGTAAATTTTTTAGTTAAAGGTAACGGGTCGTCGTTACCTTTTCTATTTGTAACGCCGGTAACGGTAATTATTACGGTTATATATAAAAGCACTATAAAAAATTCACCAGTATCAATTAGAGAATATAATCCGAATGCCACGAAAGATAACATAGAAAATATACCTAATACGGTGTGGTTTTTGTGTATTAAGCGTATTCTTAGTAGATATAAAACTACGTACGCTAAAAGCCCTATAACGCCTGCGTAGGCTAGCGCAGAATAAATGGTGGAGTGGAAGTTTACAAAGTTTAATACTTGGTATCCGTGCCCAACGCCTGCGCCGAAAATAGGCGCTTTTATAAATAATTCCCACGCGATTTGATATAAACGTGAACGACCATTATCGTTTGACACGTTGAATAGAAAGGCCTTAATTGTTTCAAAATTGAATAAAAACAAAGATGTAACTAAAATAAATATAAGCGGGATAACCGTCAAATAAATAAGTTTTAGCGTTTGATAATTTTTCTTGGTTGCATTTTTAATTACTACGTATAATAAAACGGGGGCTAACGCAATTAAAATAAAAGTAGCGCCGTCGCTTTCCGTTAAGAACGCGCATACGTAATAAAATAAAACGTTTATAGCGTATGGGGTAACCCATTTAGCGTCTAACGCAAGGTAAGCACACATAGGCGTTGCAATTAGTATCATATAACCTATGCTGTTTGTGTTTGCCCAACAAAACGTTGGGAAAATAAATTCCGCATTGCCGTAAAGTTTAACGGATATTAGCGCGTAAATAAGTTGAACGCAGGCAAGATTTCCAACGCAAGTAACGGAAAAAGCCAAATATTTTTTTTGGTTGCATTTATCGTTTAATTTAATTCTGTTGGTGTAGAAGAAATGAACGGCAAGCATTGCAACGCCTGCTATCATAACGAAAGATATGCCGTATTTATAATGTTCTGCGTATCCTGCGCCGATTCCACCTGCAAGTAGAGCAACGGTAACGCCTATTAAACCGAAAAACAACGCGTCAAATTTAGGCTTAATCCATTTATATCTAAAGTTATGAACTATAAACGCAATTACTGCGGGAATAAGTATAATATAAGGCATTATTGAAGTATCGAAAACCGTTGATTTTCTTATCGTCATAGGGATAGTGAGTAGCGCTGGGATAGTGGGTAATAAATCGTCGTAAGCGATTAAAGCGAAAGACCCTATAATAGTTACCAAAGCAAAACCGACCATTTGTAAATTTAATATCCAAAATAAAAAGACGGCTAACGCTAAAAATACGGGATAAATTCTCCCGTAGTAAAAGTTTTCCGTCTTTATTTTTGCGCTGTTTATAAGCGCGTCAAGTTTGCCAAATATCGGTAACATAAAAAAATTATACCATAAATAATTTTATATTGCAAGATAAATTTAGAAAATGCTTAAAAATTACGATTAAAATGATATTTGATTTTCGACAAACTGCATTACGCTGGATTTTTTACTAAAAGACGGTAATTTAACGTTAAAAGAGCAATTCTTTATTTTAGGGCTCTGAGACAAACTCTGACTGATTTTTAGCGGAAAAATACTACAAATTACTTCGTGTTTTGTGCGAGCACAGACCGCAAAGGGTATGCGCCCTTACAAGAACGCTCGTCCTTTTTGTATTTTTCTCGCTAAAACGTAAAAATTACTAATCAGTCATTTTTTGTTACATAGCCTATTTTATAAACTTGTGTTTAACGTAAAAATATGTTATACTTATAATAATCATAATTAAAATTAAGTGGTATTTATGAACAATAGTAAACCGATAAAATGGCTTATCAAAAATTCTAAAAAGCAACACGGCAAAATGGCGGTGCTGATTTTAGCCAACGCAATTTTTTCGGCGTTATCTATAGTTTTTGCATTTTTAATAAAAGAAATCATTGACAGCGCAACCGTTTATAACGATATGAATAGGTTGTTTTTATACGCCGCAGGAATAGTTGGCGTTGTTATTTTGCAGTTTGTTTTCCGCGTTTTAATAAACGGGCTTACAGAGCATATTAAAGGCAGACTTGAAATGGATTATAAAACCGCGCTGTTTAACCTTATTTTAAGAAAGAAGCACGATAAAATTACGGGCTATCACAGTGGCGAACTATTAAATAGATTAACTAGTGACGTAACCGTTGTTAGCGGGGGCGTAACTTCAATAATTCCAACGGTTGTTGCTGCGTCTACAAGGCTTATTTGCGCGGTTATATCACTTATTATTTTAGATTGGATTTTCGCCGTAGCGTTTTCCGTTGCTGGTATTTTGGTTTTCTTGACGGTAACGTTACTTCGCGGTAAACTTAAAAGTCTACATAAAAGCGCGCAAGCAACAGACGGCAAAGTGCGTTCTTTTATGCAAGAATGTATTGAAAATTTACTTGCTGTTAAAGTTTTTGCCGTAAACGGTAAAATTGAAAAGCGCGCTAGAGAATTGCAAGATGTAAATTTTAAGATTAAAATGCGCAGAAAAAATTATTCGGTTGTAGGTCATGCAACTTACAACTTTATATTTAGCGCAGGATATTTGTTTGCGCTTATATACGGGGGCGTTAAGATTTTGAGCGGGGTGCTTTCTTACGGTTCGCTTTCTGCTATTTTACAATTAGTAAATAACGTTCAAGTTCCGTTTGCATCACTTTCAAACGTTCTGCCACAATATTATTCTATGGTGGCGTCCGCAGAGCGTATTATGGAAATTGAAGAAATCGAAGGCGAATCCGATACTGCGCTTGTCGATAGAAATGAAGTTTATTCAAAAATGTCCGCTATATATGCGTCGAATATTGATTTTACCTATGATAGAGATATAGTCTTAAAAGGCGCGTCAACCAAAATCAATAAAGGCGATTTTGTTGCGATAACGGGTGTTTCGGGCGTTGGCAAAAGTACCCTTATGAAACTTATGCTAGGAGTGTATCCCCTTGATAACGGCTCTGTTTACGCGGAAGTTGATGGTGAAAAATTAAACCTTGATTGTTCAACCCGTTCGCTTTTTTCTTACGTACCGCAGGGCAATATGCTTTTTAGTGGAACGCTTAAAGATAACGTAACGTTCATTAAGCAAGACGCTACTGAACAGGAAATTGAAAACGCGTTAAAAATTAGTTGCGCTGATGAATTCGTCAAAGATTTGCCGTTGGGACTTGATACGGTTGTGGGTGAAAACGGCGTGGGGCTTTCAGAAGGTCAAATTCAAAGAATCGCAGTTGCGCGCGCGGTGCTTGCAGGCGCGCCGATAATTTTGCTTGACGAAGCAACCAGCGCTTTAGACGAAGCAACCGAAAGAAAAGTGTTAGATAACTTTAAGAAATTAGATGGCGTAACGCTTATTATCGTTTCGCATAAAAAGGCGGCGTTATCAATATGCAACCGCCATTTGTTGATAGAAGATAAACTTATAAAAGAAGTTTTTCCACAAGTTAATGGTTAAAAAGTTAAAATAAACGCAAAAACACTTGAATATGTATTGATTTTTTTTGCTTTTGTGTTAAAATATAATAAGGAAAAGTTACTTAAAGAAAAGTTAGGGGAGAAAGAGTTTTGACTATTAAAGATATATGCGCATCTTTTGATATCGGTGGCAAATATATAAGTTGTACCGAAATAGTAAGCGGAAATATTAACTGCACTTATAAAGTAAAATTTAAACGCGACGGCGAAGATAAAGAATACGTTCTTCAACGCATAAATAAGTTGGTGTTTAAAGAACCCGATAAGGTTATGGACAATATTATCCGCGTTACTCACCATATTAGAATGAACATAAGAAAAGAAGGCGCGTCAACAAAAACGGGCGTTTTGCGCGCGTTTTATTCAAGGGAAAGTGACGAGCCGTATTTTATTGACGACTGTGGCGATTATTGGCGTTGTTACCGCTATATTAAAAATTCGGTAACGTACGATACTTGTGATGATAACGATATCATTTGTCGCGCAGGTTCAGCGTTTGGTAAGTTCCAAAATTACTTAAAAGATTTCCCTGCAAAATCTTTATTTATCACTATACCTAATTTTCACAACACGATAGATAGGTTTAAAGCCTTTCACGAAGCGATAGAAAAAAATCCTTATAAAAGGGTTAATAAAGTTAAGGCAGAAATAGAAAAACTTTTATCGTTTGAAAAAGGCGCGTGCTTATTGCAAGAATATTTAGATAACGGTTCAATACCTTACCGCGTTACTCATAACGATACAAAGTGCAACAACGTAAGTTTTGATAGGGATACGGGCGAGGCGCTTGCAGTATTAGACCTTGACACGGTTATGCCGGGCGCTATCGCACACGATTTTGGCGACGCTATTCGCTTTATAGCAAATACTGTTATAGAAGACGACCCTGATTTAGATAGCGTTGCGCTTGATTTAAATAAATACGAGGCGTTTGCGAAAGGTT
Source organism: Clostridia bacterium (assembly GCA_017505675.1). Classification (GTDB taxonomy): domain Bacteria; phylum Bacillota; class Clostridia; order Christensenellales; family Borkfalkiaceae; genus UBA1259. The sequence goes on along the minus strand of JAFVOV010000015.1, from coordinate 5,835 downwards.
TTATAACCGAAGTAAAAGATACTCTTACCGATTTAGAAAAAGAAACAATGAATCTAGGCGTGTTTACTATGACGGTTGAACTTGCCGTAAGGTTTTTAACCGATTATATTTTAGGCGATAAGTATTTTAAGACCAAATTTCCGGGTCACAACGTTGACCGCGCGCGCAACCAAATAGCGCTTGCAGTTGATATTGAAAAGAAAAGAACGGAAATGGAAGAAATTCTTAAAAAATATTTTTAAAGGGAGCAATAACCTTAAATTATGGACGGACAAATTAAAAGAGAAAGCGGGAACGGGTTTTTAAGAGAACTGTTTTTCGTGATAAAACGTAATTTAATATTGATACTTGCAATAGTATTGATATTTACCGCGGGCGGAATAGGCTATTCGTTTATGGTAGAGCCTTCATATACCGCAAGCGTTAGGGTTAATTTTCAGGCGGAAGTTTCGTCGAATTCTGGCGTTACAACCAACATTAACGCTATGCGCGCATATATTGACACGATAGTAGATTTTTGTGATGAAAGGGTTGTTTTAGACCGCGCAAATTATTATTATGAAAAGTGGGTGGATGAAAAAGCATCTGGCGAAACCACTTTGACTGAATACGTTGACGACCTTAAAGTGGTTGATAATTATTCGGCAGACTTTGATACCCCTGATAAAAATTATTCAGCGTCAAACGTAAAAGTTACAACGTACGGCGAAAATGATACCACTAACTTCGTTTTCTCTATTGCTTATACTGATACAACAGTTGATATGGCAAAAGAAAAAGTTGAACTTCTTGTTCACGCTTTTACTAAAGAAGTTGTTGAAAAAGAAGGTGAAAGCGGAAAATATTTTGGGGAACTTAACGTTATTATTCAGAATTTAGGTCACGAAGGTAGCGTTGCAAACGTTTCTAAAATGAAAATTACCGTAATCGCATTCTTGCTCGGCGCGTTGGTTGCTGCGGGTGTGGTATATATTAAAAATCTTCTTGATAACACCGTAACGGGTAAAGAAGAACTTGAAAATATTACAGGAGTACCCGTTATTGCAAACATAGCGAACGTAGGGGGTGAAGAAAATGGAAAATAACGGCTTGATAAAATCTACTGAAGTTGAAAGTACCGAAAGAGGCGTTCCGTTTTTTAAGATAATTTATAAAAACCTTTTACTTATAATTATGGTAACCGTGCTTTGCGCGCTTATAGGGTTAGGCTATAGCGTATTAAAAGTTAAACCTATATATACGGTTAGCCGTTCTTACATTTTGCGCACCACCGTTTCAGAAACGGGCAGTTCAACAAACGACGCGTCTTTAGGTAAAATTTATATTCCGATGGTAGAATCGGTTATAACTAGCCCTGAAGTTATTGCAAAAGCAAACGAACTTTATAGAAACCAAACCGACCCGATAAAGGCAGGTTCGGTAAGCATAACTTATACTGAAAAGAGTTTGATATTTACAATGTCTTATTCTGATTTGAGTAAAGAGGCTGCAACTAATAAATTAAACGTTCTATATGAAATTTCAAAAACTGAACTTCCCGGTAGAATTACCGCAACCGAAGTTAGTTTAATTCCTACGAGTAAAACGCCAAACGAGCCAACGGTAAATAACGGTTTTGCAAAATATATCGTTTTAGGCGCGGCTGTGGGACTTGTGGTGTCAGTTATAATCGCTCTCATATTATACGCTTTAGATAATACCGTAAGGGATAAACGTGAATATGAAGAAATGACGGGTAGTAACGTCATTGCGTTTATTGATAAAGTTGAAGAAAAAAAGTAAAAGAAAAACGCTACGATTAGTAGCGTTTTTTTATAGATTAAAACTTATCAATTTCACTTTCAAACTTGTCAAAAAGATTATACCTTTCGGGGTGGATTAGCGCGGTAAACATCATATCGCGAACGTTTGGTATATCTTCGCCGATACGGCGGATTACGTCTTTAACGTATTCACGCTTGGTAAAAGTGTTTGCAGGGCAACAACTTTTTACGATAGGCAAATTTTTAGCGTAAGATATTATATCCATTTCTTTAATCATTATCATAGGTCTAATAAGCGTTAAATCAGTTTTGTCAAGATAACTTTTCGGCGCGAAAGTTGAAAGCCTGCCTTCGTAAAATAATGATAGTAAAAGCGTATCGATTAAATCGTCTGCGTGGTGACCTAACGCAACTTTATTGCACCCCTTTTCTTTTGCGAGTGAATTTAACGCGCCTTTACGCATTTTAGAACATAGCGCGCAGGGGTTAGATTCTTTTCTAACGTCAAAAACGATTTGACCTATATCGGTTTTTTCTATAAAATATTCAACGTTAAGTTCGTTGCATAAATTTTTTAACGGCTCAAAGTCAGTAGGGTTATCCTTAAAATTAAGGTCTACCGATATTGCAATTAAATCAAATCTTTCAGGGGAAAAACGGCGGTATTCGGCAAGCAATTTAAGTAGCGTTACGCTATCTTTACCACCGGAAACGCCCACGGCTATTTTATCCCCGTTTTTAATCATATTATATTTAGTTATGCCTTTTCTTAAACCAGATAGCATTTTTTGAGTGGTCATATTTTACCTTGATAGAAAATAATATTATTTCAGTTGATTTTTTTTATCATATACATTATACTTATAATTACTTAAAAAATAAAGCGTTTAGGTGAATTATGACCGAATTTATTAGAAATTTAATCGGAAGCGACCTTTGGGCAACACTCATAATGTCTTTCGTTCCGCTAATTGAATTAAAAGGCGGTATTGTGTTTGCGCGTGGGGTTGGGTTTGATTTTTTAACTGCGCTAGGCTTATCTTACGTTGGTTCTACTGCGGTGTTTTTTCCAATATACTTTTTGTTAAGACCTATTTTAGAACTTTTAAAAAAAATCAAATGGTTTAATAAAATTGCCGTAAAAGTAGAAGAATATTTTAAAGGTAAGGCTGATGAAACTATGGAAAAACACGTTATTGAAGGTGACAACAAAAAAAGTAGCGATACTTTTTTGAAGCAACTTGGCGTGTTTATTTTCGTTGCAATACCTTTGCCAATGACAGGCGTTTGGACGGGAACTGCCATTGCGGTATTTTTGAACTTAAAGTTTAAAGATGCCGTTCTGCCCGTTGTTTTGGGCAATTTGGTAGCAGGGCTTATTATATCTGCGCTCGCCGCACTTTGCCTTGCTGTATGGACTATTGAAGTTTTAGATTATATTTTATACGGGCTTTTTGCTTTAGCGATTATATTGCTTATATTTACCGTTATTAAAATAGCAAAAAAGAAACCTAGTAAGGAAGAGAAATAAGTAATGGGATTTTTCAGTTGGCTGTTTAGAAGAAATAAGCCTAAAAAATTAAAGTTAGGTTTAGCGCTCGGCTCTGGTGGCGCAAAGGGTTTTGTTCATATAGGCGCTCTAAAGGCGTTTGAAGAAAACGGAATTGAGTTTGACGTTGTTGCTGGAACAAGCATAGGTAGCGTAGTGGGCGCGTTTTATTCGGCGGGGTATTCTGCTACGGATATAGTTGAACTTCTTAAAAGGATAGATTTTGGTGAGATAAAAAATCTGTTTATGATAAGAATGGATACTTCCGGTATGTATAATGTTATTGACCGTGAGATAGGCTCTAAAAATATTGAAGAATTAAATAAACCGTTTAAGGCGGTTGCAACCGTTCTTGAAACGGGTACGGAACACGTTTTTGATAGCGGTAGCGTTGCAGAAGCGCTTTGCGCATCAAGCAGTATTCCGCCATTTTTTAAGCCTATGGTAATTGACGGCGTAAGATACGTTGACGGCGCTTATACGAATTCAATACCGGCCGACCTAGTTAAGGATATGGGCGCTGATTATATTGTGGGAATAGACCTTTCTGCAAGAGAGAGTAAGTCTGGGATTTTAAGCAAAATTTTCCCAACTTATAAATCGAACGTTGAAGACCCAAGCGCTAAAGGGTATGAGTTTAGCGACACTATGATTCACCCTGATTTAAATGATTATAGCGCCGTTCAGTTTTGGAAAGGTAACGAAATGTTTGACATAGGTTATCAAGCGGCAATAGACGCTATGCCAAAAATCAAAGAAGATTTAGAAAGATTAAAAAAGAGTAAGAAAAAATAATTGAGTAAGTTTAACAAAAGAAAATCGGTTAGTTTTGCCGTAATATTTATATTTGCTTTGATAGTGGCGTTTAGTGGCTGCGGTAAAAGCGTAAATAACGCCCTTGACGGCGCTGAAGTTTTGAGTACGGGGTTTTCCGTTCATTACTTGGACGTTGGTCAGGGCGATTGTATTTTTATAAAGTTTTCTGACGGTAAAACGGCGCTTATTGATTGCGGAGCGCAAAGTAAGCGTAACCAAGAATATATCGTTGATTATTTAAATAGTTATTCGGTTGATAAAATAGATTATTTTATACTTACTCATCCCGATAATGACCACGTTGGTAACGCCAAAGCAATCATAGATAATTTTGATATAGGCAAAGCGTTCGTGCCTTTCGTTATGAATTTAAATCTTTTCCCTGTATACGGCGTATTTTATGATGCGCTTATTAAAAAGGAAGTTTCGCTTGATTATTCAGATATGGGCGACGGCTTTAGTGGGGAAGATTATTTTATGGCGTTTTTATCGCCTTTACCAAAGGAATTAGCGGATAGCAGTTATTCAATATTAAACGGCGCTACCGCGCCAAACGATACCGCAGTTAATAACGTTTCGCCTATAATTTATCTTGAGAGTAACGGCTATCGCTTTGTTTTTACGGGTGATGCAGGCGCAACTCAAGAAGATTTGGTTATTGAAAATTATTCGTCAGGGTATTATAATATCTTATTTGAAAACAAAAATAAAATAAATCTTGATAAAGTTGATTTTTTGAAAGTTTCACATCACGGCTCAAGGGACGCGACGGGCGCAGAGTTTTTAAGCGTGCTTAAACCTAAAAACGCAGTAGTTTCGGTTGGCGGTAATAATTTTTACGGTCACCCTGCTACCGAAACGCTTTTAAGGCTTAAAACGGCAAACGAAAATTATAATTTATATAGAACAGACGTTAAAGGCAGTATTGTCGCTTATTTAGACGACGGGATATTAAAGACCATTACTGATGCCGATTAAATGGTAAGGCTCTTAAATAAACTCTGACTGATTTTTAGCGGAAAAATACTGTAAATTACTTCGTGTTTTGTTCGGTCACAAACCGCAAAGGGTATGCGCCCTTACAAGAACACTTGTCCTTTTTGTATTTTTCTTGCTAAAACTTAAAAATTACTAATAAGTAATTTTTTGTGACATAGTCAATGGTAAAAAAATATAAAAATTTGTATATTTGTGTAATTTATAAAATGCAGATTATTTTGCTTGATTTTAATTGTTAAAAATTTTAAAATAAATGGAAAATATGTTTTAGGTGATAATTATGTTTGATTTACAAAAACTAAAAAAAGATTTTGAAAATTGCCCGTGTGGTAGAGAACATACGCTTGCTATTGACGATATAGTTATCGGTAGCGGAACGGTACATAAAGTAGGTGAAATTTTAAAAAGAAACGGGTTTAAGAAAAATCTTTTATTCGTTGCTGATGAAAACACCTTAAAGGCGGCGGACGGCGTTTTAGAATCTTTAAAAGAATTTAACCTAACGATGAAAATGTATAAAAATCTTCGCGAAGCAACAATGAGCGAAGTTCAAGTTATAAAGGGGCTTTTATCAGACCTTGACGCGGTAATTTCCGTTGGTACAGGTTCGCTTAACGACCGAGGAACATTCCCTCTTTATCTTCTCTTGAAGCCACGGCATAGTTTATATCGGTAAAAGTAAAGGTCTTTGACCACAAGTTTCTCCCT
>JAFVOV010000014.1 GCA_017505675.1 Clostridia bacterium | reverse complement strand
TTTAAAACGCCTATAGTTTCTATTCGTGGTTTTGCTGAACTTCTTTCAAAAAGTAATTTGAGTGAAGAGCAGAAAAAAGAGTACGTTTCCGTTATTTTAGAAGAATCAGTTAGGCTATCTACGTTAGCGGAAAATTCTTTGAGTTTAAGTAGGGTTGAAAGCCTTAATATTTTAACGGGGGTTACAGAGTATAACGTATCTGAACAAATTAGAGCGTGCTTATTACTGCTTGAAAATAAGTGGTCGGTAAAAAATCTTGATTTAAAGGTTGATTTTAATGAGTTTGCCGTTAACGCTAATGAAGAACTTTTAAAGCAGGTTTGGATAAACCTTTTAGATAACGCTATTAAATTTTCTAAAGACGGTGGTGTTATTGAAATAAATTTAAAAATGGAAAATAACAAACTTTCGGTAAGTATTATTAACGAAGGAATAGAAATTAGCGAATATGATAAAACTAAAATTTTTGATAAGTTTTATCGTTCGGAAAAATCAAAATTCATTGAAGGTAGTGGCGTTGGGCTTGCAATAGTTAAAAAAATAGTAAGTTTACACGGCGGAGAAATAGCGGTAAATAGTATAGACGGAAAAACTTGTTTCACCGTAACGCTAAAGTCTGCAAAAGTAATTTAATATAAAACATAAAAATAAAGGCTTCGCTATAATTAGCGAAGCCTTTTTAACGCTTAATAAAATTATTCTGCTTTTTCTGCATCAGCCTTTTTTGCTCTGGGCTTTCTTGTTTTTTTAACGGGTGCTTCTTCAACTGCTGCGGGGGTAGCAACGGGTGCTTCTTCCACTACGGGAGCAGGTTCACTTGCAGGTGCTGCCGTAGCAATGGCTGCATCAACTTTTTTAGCAAGTTTTGCTTTTTTGTTAGAAGCGTTGTTTGCGTGATAAATGTTTTTGGTACAAGCAGAATCAATAGCCTTAAATGCTGCTGCAAGGCTAGCCTTTGCTTCTTCTAACTTATTTTCCTTAATGAGAAGGTCAATCTTCTTCATTTCAGTTTTAACAGCCGAACGAATTGCTTTGTTTTGTTCGGTCTTTTTTGCGTTTACTAAAACTCTCTTTTTTGCTGATTTAATATTTGGCATATCGTATGCACTCCTTGGTTACTTTTAATATCGCTAATCATTTTAACATAAAATTAAACTAAATGCAAGTACATTTCAATTAGAATTTAACCTTTTTAATTTAATTTTCACTATTTTTATATTTTATTTCATAAAATTTACTATGCAAAATGATTTTATAGCGGTAATTGATAGTGGAATAGGCGGAATGTCTGTTTTAAAAGCGCTGACAAAAAACTTTCCTAATGAAAGATTTTTATATTTTGGCGATAACTTAAACGCGCCTTACGGAAACCGAAGTGTGCAAAATTTATTAAGTATCACTATGCGTAATATTGATTATATTAAAAGGTTTGGCGTAAAGGCAATAGTGCTGGCTTGTAATACGTTAAGTGTAAACATCTTAAATAATATAAAAGAGTATGCTGGCTTACCAGTAGTTGGCACTTTTCCACCCGTAGAAAGTAGTGTGGTTAAAGATGAGAAAGTTTTGCTTTTGTCAACCGTTCGCACGGCAGAGATTTATTCTGGGTTAAAAAATCTTGACGTTTTAGGACTGCCAAATTTAGCAGAAGATATTGAAAAACACGCGTTTTCTATAGAAAATGTAAATTTTAATAAACACCTTGAACTTTTTTCTAGCGGTGATTTTATAAATAAAAAAGGTTATTACGATACCGTGATTTTGGGTTGTACACACTATTTTTTCATAAAAAAACAAATTATAAACCACTTTTTTCCACATAAAATTTTTTGCGGGCATGATTTTACCGTAAAGAAACTAAAAGAAATTTTAGAAAACCGCAAATCGTCAGTAAAAAACTATCGATTTGACGTTGAATTTATCGGTGATTGCAAAAATTTCAATAAAAAATTTTGGGTTAGTGGTGGTTAAAAGTGTAAAATTCGTTCAAAAAACTTAAAAAAAAGACAAAAAAATTTTAAAAAAGGGTTGACGGTGGTTAAAATGTGTGCTATAATAACCATACAGCAAAACAAGGGGAGTAGTCTTTTTTCATGTCCGGTAAAAGTTACGCGCATCAATTAGATGCGAAAAACAGAATGAGAATTCCGGCAAAACTGCGTGAAGAACTCGGGTCGAATTATTCGATTACGGTTGGCACGGGCGGTTGTCTTTACGTATACACCGCAAAAGAAATGGAAGAAGTCGAAAACAAACTAAAAAAGATTAACGCTTACAGAGAAAAACAGTTAAAGGCTGCGCGTTTCATACTCTCTAACGTATTTAAGCCTGAAGAAGACAAGCAGGGTAGATTTATTCTTCCAGACCATCTCCGTAAGTTCGCAAAAATAGATAAAAATATAATGGTATTTAAAGGACCTAACTGCGTTGAAATTTGGAGTGAAGAAGTTTGGAACGAATATTTCAGCGACGTAAACTTTGAAGACCTTGCAGACGCGCTCGACGCGTTAGATTCAAATGACTGATTATAAACACGTTTCGGTAATGCTCAACGAGTGTATCGAAGGGCTAAAACTTAAAAGTGACGGAATATATTTTGACGGAACTTTAGGCGGTGGCGGTCATTCTTATGAAATATTAAAGCAAAGCGCGCCTAACGGAAAACTTGTTGCAACTGATTTAGATGATTACGCTATAAGTAGAGCAACGGACAGGCTAACCGAGTTTGACGGAAGATTTACCATCGTTAAAGATAATTTTAAGAATTTCGTTAATATAAAAGAAAATCTAGGTATTGAAGGTTTTGACGGAATACTTTTAGATTTAGGCGTTTCAAGTTTTCAACTTGACGATAAAAGCAGGGGCTTTTCTTATATGTCAGACGACGTTCGTTTGGATATGAGAATGGATAAAAGTAATCCGCTAACCGCTGAAAAAGTTGTAAACGAATATGGCGAAAGAGAACTTAAAAGGGTATTGACGGAATACGGCGAAGAAAGATTTGCCTTTTCAATAGTATCGTCAATTTGTGAATATAGAAAGAAAAAACGCATAGAAACAACGGGTGAACTTGTTAAAATTATTGAAAAAAGTATCCCTAAAAAGTTTCAGCAAGACGGTCACCCGGCAAAAAAGACTTTCCAAGCAATTAGAATTGAAGTAAACGGCGAACTTGACGGGCTTTATGAAACGGTACTTTCTATGGCAAGGGCGTTAAATAAAGGTGGAAGAATAGTGATTTTAACTTTCCACTCTTTAGAAGACAGAATTGTTAAAAAAGCGTTTAAAGAACTTGAATGCGATTGCATTTGTGATAAAAGTTTACCGATATGCGTATGCGGTAAGAAAAAAGAAGTGGAAATTATTACCCGTCATCCAATAACGGCGGGGGAAGAAGAATTAAACAATAACGGCAGAGCGCGGAGCGCAAAACTCCGTATAGCCGAAAAAATTTAACGTTATACGTTAAACAACTTGAAAATAAAGGAGAAATTGTATGGTTACAGCAAGACGTTCTACAACCGATAACTTTACCGCAAACACGAGCGGTTCAGCAAGGGGCGGAGTTGAATTATTAGAAAGACCCCGCGCAAGTGCCGGTTATTCTACCGTTGCGCCGGTTAGGGAAAATAATCTAAATGATGCAAAAGAAAGAATGCAAAGAAATTTGGATAAACTTATGAATTACGATAGATACGCTGAACGTCAGGCTGAAGAAGCGGCTGTAGAAGAAAAGGCGGTTATGGAAGAAACTGTTTCCGTTGCGGAAGAAGATATTCGCCCCACGTCTACGACTATGCAGTTTGGTGAAAATATCGACCAAATCCGTGAAGAAATGAAACAAGCAACTGCGGTTGAAAGCGAAAGTTCTTACCAACTTAACAGTAAAGGTAAACTTGCAGTTATACTTTATTCTCTCGCGGTTACTATAATTCTTGCGCTTATAATATTAAATACGGGGGTTTTAGCAAAACTTTCAAATTCTAATACGGCAAAAGCGGCAGAACTTAACGCAACTATTGAAAGATTTAATGAAGTTACAACAAAAATCGAAAGTATATCTGACAGCAACTATATAATAAACGTTGCTGAAAACGAATACGGAATGGTTAAAAAGTAATTAAATAAAAGTTTCCCGAATAAATTTGTAATAGCGGATACGCTATATAAAATTTGGGGGATGATTAAAATTAAAAAAGAATTTTCAATAACGATTTTACGAAAGAGGTTATTCGCAATTATACTTGCGGTAACCTTTTTATTTTTGTTCGTTTTAGGCAGACTTTTATATGTTCAAGTAATATGGGGTGAAGATTTGCAAGAAAAAGCCATTGACCAATGGACTAGAGAAATCCCCGTTATTGCCGCGCGTGGTAAAATTGTTGATTCAAACGGCGTAATCCTTGCCGATAATAACGATACTTATACCGTTTTTGTCCGTAAGAGCGCCGTTTCTAATAGTGAAAGTTTAGCAAAAGATTTATCTGATATTTTGGAAATGGATTTTAATTACGTATACTCGCGTTTAACGGGAACGGTATCAAGTGAAATTACCATTAAAAAACAGGTCGAAAAGAGTAAAATATCTAAAATCATAGAAAAAAACTTGTCAGGCGTATATTATTCGCGTGATAATTTTAGAGTGTATCCATATAACGAATTTTTAACTTCTGTTTTAGGTTTTACTTCTACAGACGGAAAAGGTCAATCGGGGTTAGAACTTTATTATGATAAATATTTATCGGGAATAGACGGCGAAATTTTGTATGAAACGGATATAGTCGGTGTGGAAATTAACGGCGGTAAAGCAAGTTATAAACCTGCAACGGACGGTTTAAATATAAAACTTACCGTAGATTATGAAATTCAACAACTATGTGAAACTGCTATGGAAGAAGCAATGGAAGTGCATCAGGCAAAATCAGCGCAAATGTTAGTTCTTGACCCGTCTACGGGCGCAATTAAAGCGCTTTGTGTAAAACCGTCTTTTAACTTAAACGAAATTCCGCGTGATGATTTATCTATGCTCAACGCGCTTTCAAGAAATAATTTGGTTTGTGACGTATACGAGCCGGGCTCAACTTTTAAGGTGCTTACCGCCGCGGCTAATATTGAAGAATATTTACAAGGCAATTCTAATGCTTTTTCGCCTAATCATATCTACAATTCATCAAGGTATAGGTATATAGACGGGCAAAAAGTAAAGTGTTGGAGCGACCATAAAAACGGCAAACATTCCGCGCTAACTTTGCAGGGTGGGCTTAACAATAGTTGTAACCCCATATTCGTTGATATTGCAATGTCATTAGGTAAGCAAACTATGTATAAATATATTGAACTTTTCAATTACGGCGCGGTAACGGGCATTGACTATGGCGGTGAAGCGCAAGGGATGGTTTTGCCCGTATCCGCAGTTCAAAACGTAGATTTAGCAAGAATAGCGTTTGGGCAAACGATTGCAGTAACAGGGCTTCAACTTGCCGCTGCTACCGCTGCCGCAATTAACGGTGGAAACTATTTTACCCCGTACCTAGTGAGTGAAATTTATACGGATAACGGTTTGGTTGCTGAAAAAGTTGAACCACAATTAAAAAATAAAGTTATAAGCAGTAGAGCGTCTGAGATTTTAAATACAATGCTAGAACAGGTAGTAAGCGAAGGTTCTGGAAAACAAGCGTATATTGAGGGATACGCAGTTGCTGGCAAAACAGGTACGGCGCAAAAGTATGAAAACGGTATTATTGCGGCAGGTAAATACGTTTCTTCTTTCGTTGGATATTTTCCCGCAACCGCGCCAAAATATTTAGCGCTTGTAATTATAGATGAGCCTGTAGGACAATATTACGGTAGTACTGTAGCAGCGCCGTACGCAAAGGAAGTTTTTGAAGGTATAATCAATTTGAAAAATTTATCTAAAGTAAGATGACTTTCGGGGGATATAATGAAACTTAAAGATTTAATAAAAAAATTAGAAGTAATAAAAATTATAGGCTCAACTGACGTTGAAGTTACCGAATTAAAAATTGACAGTAACGCGGTAACTAAAGGGTGCGCGTTTATTTGTATTAAGGGCAAAGACTTTGATGGCCACGAATATATTAGGCAGGTGGAAAAATTCGGCGCGGTAGCAATATTTACCCAAAACGAACTTCAAACTAGTTTAACGCAAATTATAGTTAAAGATACGCGCGCCGCAATGTGTGTTTTAGCGTCTACTTATTACGGTGGCGTTGATAAAAAAATGAAACTTATTGCCGTTTTAGGCACTAACGGTAAAACAACAACTACGCACTTAATAAAAAATATTTTAGAAAATGCAGGGCGTAAGTGTGGCGTTATAGGAACGCTAGGCGCATTTTACGCTGGTAAGGTAAAAGAGCCCTCACTTACAACGCCCGACCCTATAGAGTTACATAAAACGCTTGCCGATATGTACGCTTGTGGCGTACGCACGGTTGTTATGGAAGTTTCCGCCCACGCAGTTTATTGGGGAAAGGTAAACGGACTAAAATTTCAAGTGGCGGTATTTACAAACTTTACTCAAGACCACCTTGATTTTTTCGGGGATATGGAAACGTATAAACAGGCTAAATTGAAGTTTTTTAATGATAACGAATGTAATTTTATTGTAACTAATAGTGACGATACTGTCGGCAGGGAAATATTATCAATGAAAAAAGGCGCTTTAGCCTATGGGGTAGAAAACCCGTCAGACGTATTCGCAATAGATATTAAAAGTGATGCAAACGGCTCAACGTTTATTATTAATTTGTTCGACTGCGTTTATGACGTAAGCATAAATTTGATAGGTAAGTTTAATGTTTATAACGCTTTAGCCGCCGTTAGCGCTTGCTCTTTAATCGGCGTTTCGCCTAAAAAAGCGGTTGACGGTCTTATTAAAGCAGACGTAGTTAGCGGTAGGTTGGAAAAAATTTACGACGGAAATTTTAGCGTGTATATTGACTACGCGCATACGCCTGACGGGCTGGAAAAATCTCTTTTAGCATTGCGCCCGATAGTTAAGGGTAGGCTAATAAGTTTGTTTGGTTGCGGTGGAAATAGGGATAAAAGTAAGCGTGAAATTATGGGAGCGGTAAGCGCAAAAAACGCTGATTTTACAATTATAACTTCTGATAACCCTAGATATGAAGAGCCTATGGAAATTATAAACGAAATAGAAAAGGGCGTGCTTTTAGTAAATAAAAATTACATTGCGATAGAAGATAGAGAAGATGCCATTAAATACGCCCTTGATATACTAAAACCAAGTGACGCACTACTTATTGCGGGAAAGGGTAGCGAAAAATATCAAGAAATACTCGGTATAAAAAAACTTTATAATGATAAAGATACGGTTATAGAATATTTACGGAGAAAATTGATGTGAAAATAAGTCTGTCCTGATATTTTGAAAGCTTGAAGAAATAGCTTTCTTCCTTTGTTTTTTCTACGCTTCTTCCGCAATCAGGACATTTTCCGTCAACAAGTTGACTTTCCGTCCAAAAACTTTCACAAGGAGTGCAATAAAGACCTTCATAACTGCCCTTATAAATATCCCCTTGCTCATAAAATTTCCTGAATATTT
>JAFVOV010000013.1 GCA_017505675.1 Clostridia bacterium | reverse complement strand
GACGCCTGAAATAAAGCCTATTAAAACGGCAACCCTTACCAGTGATAAAATAATTTTAAACAGTTTAGAGCGAATGCCAGTGCACCTTAACGATAGTGGAATTACCGCCACCGCATTTAAAAACGAAGGTGAAAAGGAAACCGAATATATTTTAAAGATAAATAAAAAATCGCAGTAGAAAAACTACTGCGATTTATACTTTTTAAAGTGGAGATTTACTGATTTTTGCCGAAGCGCGTGGATATTTTTCGGGTGTGTTTTTAACCTTTTTAGCGGTTATAAAAAATCTTGTATTATCCATTGGTAAATTTTCTTTTATTAAAGAAAGCTTTTCTCCGCCTAAAATTTCGATGGCTCTTTTGCCGTGAGTTACCTCTTGTTCTGCAGTGGGACCCTTCATAGAAACAAAGGTACCGCCCTTTTTAACAAAGGGCATACAGTATTCAGCAAGGGTGTTAAGCTGTGCAACCGCTCTTGCAGTAACGTAATCAAACTTTTCTCTATATTTTTCTTCTTTCGATGCCAGTTCGGCGCGAATATGCAAATTTTCTGCCTTTATTCCAAGCCTATTTTGCAAATCTTCAAGGAATATAAAGCGTTTTGCATGTCCGTCTAAAAGGGTAACATTAACTTCGGGTCTTAAAATTTTTATAACCATACCGGGAAAACCCGCGCCTGTTCCAACATCTATAAGACTTTCGCCCGACACAGGGTTTATAACCTTTAAAAGCGAAAGGCTATCTATAAAATGCTTTACTACTATTTCCGTCGGGTCCTTTATGGCGGTAAGATTTATTTTTTCAGTCCACTCTAAAAGCGAATTACCGTAAAGAGTAAGACTTTCTACTGCGTTTTCAGGCAGAGATATATTATTTTCCTTTGCATACTGCAAAAAAGGGGTAAAATTAAAATCGGGCATACTAGTTTCCTTTCTTTTGTAGCCAAATTATAAGCACCGAAATATCGGCAGGGCTAACGCCTGAAATTCCCATTGCCTGACCAATATTAAGCGGTTTTACCTTTAAAAGTTTTTCTCTTGCTTCTAAACGCAGTCCCGTAATTTCATTATAAGGGGTATCTACATCCAGCTTTGTGGCTTCCATACGGTGCATTTCCTTAACCGTTGCAAGCTGACGCTTAATGTAACCGCTATATTTAAGCTCGGTTTCAATTTTATCTAAAATTTCTTCCGAAAGGTCGGGTTTTTCATTATCAAAGGGTAAAATATCGTTAATAGAAAGCTGTGGGCGCCTTATTAAATCGGCAAGGCGAACACCTGTAGAAAGGGGAACAGTTCCCTTTTTCTCAAGCATTTCATTAATTTCGGCAGAGGGGGAAGCAAAGGTGTTTTCAAGCCTTTCAATCTCCCTTTCTTTTATTTCTACGGTGTTTTTTAATTTATTAGACCTTTCCTCGCTTATAAGACCAATTTCTTAGCCTATTGGAGTGAGTCGTTCATCGGCGTTGTTTTGGCGTAAAATAAGGCGGTATTCAGACCTT